>NZ_JAUBTO010000155.1:0-18287 GCF_036702495.1 Microcoleus sp. C2D2
AAAGGTTTCATCCTATTTTACCTTTTTTTGTCTACCCCCTTGACAATTTGCACTTTTTCTTAACTTGTCACAAATGCCTGCTGTGTGGCAGGAAATTGAGGAGACATTGCTGTTGCCGATCGCAAATATCCAAAAAATCGGTGACAAGTACGCGCGTGCGAAGCTATCCCGTAGGGAATCGCCCGCTCTAATTCCACTAGCTACCTACTCCGATATTAAGATGCGATCGCCCCACAATTCCTCATTCAAAGCTGGGAGGTTTTCAACGGATATATCCACCTTGAAAAACTGGGAAAAACGGCAAAAAGCCCCCTTTTCTAGGGAGCTTAGCGACTTCCGTTATTGCTCAAAACAGAAATCCTACTGCGCCTTTGGCAAGGACTTTTGAGGGGTTGCTACACCAACTTTGGGAATATCCATTATCGGTGCATTCACCCCAAGCATCAAATCGTTCGGATTAACAATCTCCACCACAGGCTCGTTCAAAGCCACAATCAAACCGTCAGATTCAGCAGGAACGGGCGAGTGAGCAAACTGGGGAGCAAACAATTGGCGGCCGCCACCGACACCAGACACCACCGCAATCAACAAAGCTGCGATCGCACCTCCACCCCAAATCCAAGTTTGTGTCCGCTTGCGTTCCACCCGCTGCAAAACCTTCGTCGCCAACTCCTGTGCAGATTGTTCCGCAGCAGGCACCGGCATTGCCTGAAAACTCTGCTGCATCATCAGCAGTCGCGAGTACAAACGCTTCATCGCGGGGTCATTTGTCAGCCAGTCCTCAACTTGCCGGCGTTCTGCCGCCGTCACTTCGCCGTCGAGGTAGGCACTCAGCAATTCAAAGCGATCGCGCATCATAGTAGTTACATTGCCCTGGGCATAATTTTTGTTAGCTTGAGTTTCAGCGAGTGCATCCCCGAGACCTTGCTGATTGTGATTTTTATCCGATTCAAAGTTACAATTCATATTTCACACTTGCTCTAATTGGGAGAAGCACCCAGTCGCTATTAAGATGATTTACTGCTTATTTATATTTTAAAAGAGAAGTTTTGATGTCACAGCAAACATCACCAAATCTTCTTGACCCGCCTCTGACATCACTCTTGCTAATTACCATCTAGATATTTTTGCAATTCCAACTGCAATCTTTGGCGAGCTCTAGCAATTCTCGACTTGACAGTTCCCAGAGAAACTCCCGTCATTTCCGCTATTTCCTCATATGCTAAACCTTGAATTTCTCTTAAAACAATTGTCGTGCGGAATACTTCCGGCAAATCCGCGATCGCCGATCGCAACTGCTCGTAAAATTCTCTAGTCGTCAAATCTTCATCAGGCCCCGGACTGTCAGCCGGAATTTCCCAATCAACCTCCCCATCTTCCAGAGCACGGGGTACGTCGAGCGACAGCGGAGTTCGCACCCGCTTGCGCTTCCGCAACTCATCGTAAAACAAATTAGTGGCGATGCGGCTCAGCCACCCCCGAAATTTAACAGGCTCTTGCAAGCGGTTAATATTGCGGTAGACTCGAATCCAGACTTCCTGAGCCAAGTCTGCTCGGTCTTGCCAATCAGGGGCCAAGTGATAGAGAACCCTATCTACGTGGGACTGATAACGCTTCAACAGTTCTGAAAAGGCCGTGGTCTCAGGTCGATTTCCTTCCTGACACCGCAACACCAAGTCATAATTAGAGAGTTTTTCGGCTGGCAATTGCACTCTTTGAACGGTCGCCACAACCGCAGACCAGGACACGGAAATAAAGTCGCTCATCGGTGGAATTGGCTCATCGAACATTCCAGAGTTTTTGACGGTAGGATAGCGTCACAAGTTCCCCTCTTCCATCTAAAATCTCAAATCTCAAATCGATTGACTAATGCCCGACAACCTCGCACGCTCCAATACTAACCCAACTGCTAGAACCGTCGGCCCAATGTTCCTTTTTCCAAATCGGTACATTGTGTTTGAGCGTATCTATGGCGTACTGGCAAGCTGCAAAGGCCTCCCCCCGGTGGGGACAGCCAACAGCCACCAGTACGCTGATTTCCCCCACCTGCAAGTGTCCGACGCGGTGGTGAATGGCGACCCGATTGACCGAAGCCCACTGGCGGCGGATTTCAGTAGCGATTTGCTGGAATACTCGCACTGCCATCGGTTCGTAGGCTTGATATTCTAGGGAAACTACAGCTTGACCGTCAGTTTGGTTGCGGACTGTACCGCTCATCATTACCACGGCTCCGTTGGCGGGGTCATCTGCCAAAGCGTATATTTCCTCTACAGACAAAGGCGCTAAGGTAATGGCAAAGCTGTCTGATGTATGGCGTTGAGGAATTGTGTCGATCGAAAGTGCAGCGAAGGAGTTCATTGCGAAAGAAGTGGTGCTGGAGAACTCGATCGATCTTGACACAAATCAAGTCGCGATCGATCTTGCATCCTTGTCAGAGACACGGGGTGGCTAATCTTGAAACCCATCTCGTAGCACGGGCTTCATGTCCGACGCCATAGCCCCGAACCGCTGCCCTAGTGCGATCGGCTACAATCATAACTCGCCCGAACCAAATTAAGCCCGTGCTTGAAGACGAGCAGGATGCTTGTGCGATCGAATTAGCTGCCGATATTGCTGTAGCAACTCAATAAATAAGCACACCCCAATAAGTAGTGTCCTTCGCAACTCAGTACAAGCAATCTCACACCCCAAGCGATTACTTCCTTCCCTTTTGAATGAGACAGTTAAGTTGAATTCGGCCCGCAGTGCCGATCCGCGTTGCCCAAATTTTGAGTAGCCGATGTAAACTTTATTTATTTTTTTGTTCCGGAAAGCTACATAAATGACATGATATACCTGTGCAGGATTCAGGAACATTAGCCCATACTCGGCAAAAGCAAGACCTTAACGCCCTTTTGTGGCTTTTATCAAACATAAGTTAATAATTTGGGCTGTCAATCGAGGTTTTGACCTGAATCTTCATCAAAAAATGTTAACAACAATCACGAGGAAACTATGGAAGCACTAGCATTGAGCCACTCTTTTGTTGCTTATGAATCTCCAGAGTCCGAACTCCAACTCAAGTCCTTAGACGAACTGGGCTTTAAAATTCCTAATTCTGCATGGCTAGGTGTTGTAGGTCTGGCAGTAGCTTTATCTGTTCTGAGTGTCCCTGGCGAAGCGCAGGCAAGTTGCGGGTACTCCCGCTGCGGCAAGAAAAGCCATCACAGCCGTCACAGCTACGCGGAAGTTGTCACCAACGGCGGCCGCCTGAATATCCGCAGCCGCCCCGATAGCTGTTCTCATGTAATCGGCAAGTTATATCGTGGAGACAACATCAAATTGACCGGTCGTTACAAAAACGGCTGGGCTCAACTCAAAGGTGGCGGCTGGGTGTCTGCCTCGTGGCTCTCCTAACTCTTAACAAGAGCACTTTACATTTTTAGAAAGAGTGTTAATATCGTTACCCGGCAAGACCGGGTAACGATTTTTTTAAAGAGGCGATGGAGACTGAAAATAATCAAATATCCGAAATTAATCACTAAAAAGCCGAGGGTCAGCCCCTAGCTTTAGACATGGGGAGGTAAGCGGCTGCCGTTTCAACCACATTTTTGCATTCTGAGATCGATCTTTTGAGTGCTGCTGACAAACTACAACCCCATCGGCAATTTTCCTCAAGCTCTCAAACTCCAGTTCGTCCTAGTATGCAGGTACTGGAGCTTTTTTGTCTTCATAATGTACACGCAGAGTATCAGTATTATGCTAGCGTAAATTCAGGAGATAGAAGAATGTTTGGATGTCAACCAAACATAATTAACCCAGATAAATATCTAAAAGCAGTCTTAGAGTTTCTTAGCAGTGAGTCATCAAAGTTGACTAATTGCCGCATCTATTCTGCTCGTCAGATCTACTTCAAAACTGGCAAAATACCTAGTCGCTCAGACTTACATAAAGTGCTGGGTACTGAAAATCGCCATCTGCACTATAAAGCATTCTACTCAGATAATGCACAGCAAATTATCACCACGGTTGCAGAGTCATTTAAGTCGTTTATTAGATTGCTCAAAGGCATCAAGCAATGAGCTGTGACTCAAAGACCTAGACTGCCTAACTACCGTCAAGATGGAATGGTTCTAGTGACTTATACGGAACCTTCAGTTAAGCAGAAAAATGGGCTGCTAAAATGAACGCTAGGCAGCCAACTCAAGGAATGGTTTGGGTTAGATGCTTTTTATCTACCAAAGCCGTCAAACCTAGACTACAAGGCTATCATAGAGGCTCTAACCTTACCAATAAATCGTCAATTTTACGTTGAATTGTCTATAAATATCAGTCCGTTAAAACTGATATTGATACCAGTCGAGCGCTAGGCATCGATCCAGGATTGAATAATTGGTTAACCTGTGTTTATAACGTGGGAACAAGTTTGATCGTGGATGGATTGCGCCTTAAGTCTCTACATCAGGGGTATAACAAACGAGTGTCAACGCTTAAATAAAATCAATCTCAATGTTTTTGGTCTAAGCGATTAACTGGAATTACAAAAAAACAAAACAGACAGGTTAGAGATGCGGTCAACAAAGCAGATCGGCTAGTATTGAATTATTATCTTGAAAACAAGATGGGTAATGTGGTGTTTGGGTGGAACCAAGGCAGGCGCCAGGAGATTAATCTTGGTAGTAAAACCCATCAAACTTTTGTGCAAATTCCCACCGCTAGACTAAAGGATAGAATCTCTCAACTTTGTGAACGGCATGGAATTCGGTTTATTGAAACAGAGGAAAGTTCTACAAGCAAGGCAAGTTTTTTAGAGGCGGATGAACTACCTACGTTCGGCGCCAAACCTGAAGGGTCGAAGGAATCTAGAAGGCGTGTTAACCGCAGATTGTATTGCTCAAAAGATGGATTCAAAATTAATGCAGACTGTAATGGCGCTGCAAATATTTTGCCAAAAGTATCGGCAACTTTAGGGCTATGCCTAGAAGGAGTCAGTAGAGGCGCTTTGATTTCGACGAGTCAAGGTTCGTATCTGGACTCTTCAATAATCCCCGTCTATGAAAGGGCTGGGGAGTTTCAATAACCGCTAACAACCTAAACTTTACCGCCGCCGATCAGGTAAAGTAAGGCCATCCGCACCGCTACCCCGCTGGTAACTTGCTGAGAAATCAGGCTAAACTGGGCATCGTCCATCAAATCCGAACTAATTTCCACGCCACGGTTAACCGGGCCCGGGTGCAACACCTTCACCTCCGGCTTGCAGAGTTTGAGCCGATCGCGCGTAATCCCGTACAAAGAATGATACTCTCGTAAGCTCGGCAGCAAATGCTCGCTCATCCGTTCCTTTTGCAGCCGCAAAGTCATCACAAAATCAGCATCGGCCAAAGCAGGTTCAAGATGCCAGTGCAAAAATAACTTGCCTTCCCTACCATCGCCACACTCAGCAAACAACAGCGGCAGCAAAGTCGGCGGCCCGGCCAAATGAACCTCTGCCCCAGAAGCCGTTAGACTCCAAATATTAGACCTAGCCACCCGCGAATGCAAGATATCCCCCACCACAGCAATTTTTTTGCCAGCTAAAAGTTTCAGCCGCGGACGTTCGGTATCTAACAGACAACAAATAGTAAATAAGTCTAGCAAACCTTGCGATGGGTGTTCGTGCTGACCGTCTCCTGCATTGAGAACGCTGACTCTCGAACCCAAGCGATCCATTTCCGAAGCAATCGTACTGGGAACTCCAGCTTGTTCGTGCCGGATCACCATCAAATCCGTTCCCATCGCCAGATAAGTCTTAGCCGTATCCAGAATAGTCTCCCCCTTCGTCAGAGAAGAACTTCCCGGGGTAAAATTTAGCGTATCCGCCGACAGCCGCTTCGCCGCCAACTCAAAACTATTGCGAGTCCGGGTAGAAGGTTCAAAAAACAAATTCGCGACCACTTGACCCTGCAGGGCAGGCACTTTCTTCGTGCGGCGGCCCAGGACCTCCCGAAAACTGGCCGCAGTTTGCAGCACCGTATCGTATTCGTCGGAGGTAAAATCAGCCAGAGTGAGAATGTGTCGCCTTGTCCAAGTCATAGAGTTAGGTTTTGAGTTGCAAGTTGGAATTTAACTATTTCGCCGTAAGTCCCCCACTATAACGGTACTCCGTTTAGTGGCGGGATATAAGGCCCAGGGATGAGATGCGATCGTCGCCGTCAAATTATCTGAAAATTTTTATCGGAAATTGTATATTCTGATATAATCCACAGATAGGGGACGTGATGTTAAGTGCTACATCCAGCTGTCCCAGTACGCATATATCCTACAAAAAAACAACAAACACAATTAGCCCAAACATTTGGTTGCGCTCGTTGGTGGTGGAATTATGCTATGAATAAGTGTATTGAAGCTTATCAGGAAACAGGTAAAGGACTTGGACCCTCAGCACTCAACGCACTTCTACCCGACCTCAAAAAAGCTGAAGAGAGTGCATGGTTAGCTGATTGTTACAGCAAAATTTTGCAAGCTACGACACTTAACCTAACCACGGCGTACAAAAACTTACTTTTTTGATAAACGTGCAGGCTTCCCTAAGTTCAAATCTAAG
Organism: Microcoleus sp. C2D2; assembly: GCF_036702495.1. Taxonomy (NCBI): domain Bacteria; kingdom Bacillati; phylum Cyanobacteriota; class Cyanophyceae; order Oscillatoriales; family Microcoleaceae; genus Microcoleus; species Microcoleus sp. C2D2. The sequence goes on from NZ_JAUBTO010000155.1 coordinate 6,563, forward strand.
CACGGTAAACAGTCAAGTCAGTATCCTCAAAACGTCAAAATTGTAGATGGAAATGTCAAACTTCCGGGCAATATTGGAATAGTCAAAGCCAAGGTACATAGATTAATTGAGGGTAAAATAAAGACTGTTACTATCAGCAAAACGCCCTCAGGGTAATACTTAGCGTCTATATTAACAGACGTTGAGGGTGAGCATCCTACTACAACAGAAGGTAAGATTTATGGCATCGATCTAGGAGTGAAGCACTTTGCAGTTGTCACGCTCGGGAAAAAAAGTTTCTAAGTATGACAATCCTAAGCATCTTGCCAAGCACGATAAAAATTTGAAGCGCTAGCAACAAAAGTTAGCACGCAAACAAAAAGCGAGTAATTCTCGGTACAAATATAGAAAAGTTGTTGCCAAAGTATACGAACGGATTAGTAATTCACGGCAAGATTTTCTACTTAAACTTAGTTATAAGTTGGTCAGCGATAGCGTCGTGGTCATAGTGGAAAATCTTCATGTTAAGGGCATGGTTCGCAATCATAATTTGGCAAAAGCAATATCTGATGTTGGATGGGGAACCTTCACCAACTTCTTAGCCTATAAGCTAAAATGCAAAGGGGCAAAGTTGGTTGAGATCGATCGATGGTTCCCTAGCTCTAAACTTTGTTCTAACTGCTTCCATCAAGTCAGTGAAATGCCATTAGATGTGAGAGAATGGACTTGCCCTCACTGCGGCACTCACCATGACCGCGATGGAAATGCAGCTATCAATATTAGAGCAGAAGGCATCAGAATGCTAAAGGCGGAAGGTTCAGCCGTCTCTGCTTTAGGAGGCGAGGTAAGACCAAAGCTGGGACGAAAGTCTCATCTGAGGCACTCGCCATTGAGTACAGAAGCCCCGGAAGAGAGTCGGTACTCCGACTCTAGCGGTGGGTAGTTCACAGATGATTAATTCTTTGCAGTCGGTCTTGACTCTTCAGTCTTGCTTATAGCCCCTTGTCAAAACGAACTGTGTTAAGATACAAGTTGAATATGTAGCTTCCCGACAAAAATCTACACGTGTCTTGGCGAGACTGTTCTTGGCGAAACTGCGGTAAAAAGTGTGAGCTGGGAAGTGGTAATTACACAAGATTTAAACAATTCAAGAGGTATTATGAGCCAGCAGGTTATACAGCCGATGGTTAAGTTCCAGCGTCAGGTCCATTCTCTCGTCACGTCTGGCATTATCAAGCCCACAGACAGCATTTGGAAAATTGCTCTGCTTTACGGCGACGAATGGCCGTACTGGAAACAGCAATTGCTAGAGTTTGATTTTTCTATGCAAGACCCTGTGAGCGAGTTGATAGCTGTAGAAGCTTGGGACGAGGAATAACACAGGAGACGGAGGACTTGCGTGTCGGAGAGAAATTCCGAGGCGATCGGGTAAATTTTCTTTCATAAATTTGCCGTTGCTAGCTTCTTCCCTCTTCCGTCGGACTTTTGCTCTGTTCCTAATGACTAATGACTAATGACTAATGACTAATGACTAATGACTAATGACTAATGACTTCTGTTAAAGCGAAGCTGCTAAAGCTCGAGCTAATTGTTGAGCAGTTTGAAAGCGATCCCCAGGCTTAGCTGCCGTGGTTCGCAAAATGGTCTCCCGCAGCTTGGGGGCGATCGTCGGAATATTTTCGAGCTTAAACCCGTAACCTCCAGCTTTTTTGCCGTAAAAGTTTTGAGGGCTTTGGGCCGTCAGCAAAAAAATCAAAGTAGGCCCAATAGCATATAAATCCGACTGAGGGAGAGGCTGTCCCCGGTCTTGTTCTGGTGCGGTGTAGCCTTCAACGCCGATGCGAGTGCCCGGAGGAGTGCCGATTTCTTTAACGGCTCCAAAATCCAGCAGTGTAATGCGATTGTCGCGGTGCCGCACCAGCAAATTAGCAGGTTTAATATCCCGGTGGACGATCGGGGGTTTTTGAGAGTGAATGTAGTCCAAAACCTCACAGGTTTGGATCATCCACTCTATTGCTTCTTGGGGAGCAACAGGCCCGCGGTTGTAGATGCGTTTTTCTAAATCCTCGCCGTGGAGCATTTCCATCACCAAGTATTTTTTGCCCCCTTCCACAAAAAAGTCAAAAAACTGAGGAATTCCCGGATGGTGGAGGGCCTTGAGAGTTTTAGCTTCACGTTCAAACAGTTCTTGAGCTTTGGCGATTTGAGCCATATCAGCATTCATTTCCTTGAGGACTACCAGAGATGCTGCGGGGGGACTTCCGGGTTTTTGAGCTTTTGCTTTCTCTCGATCCCAGGCTAAAGTCGTTGTCCCCATACCGCCTTGGCCCAAAGTTTTCAGCACTTGGTAGTGGCGGACAGTGCGCTCGACTTTAATCGGTTCGCCGCAGTGGATGCAGAATAAATTCCGCGGCGGGTTTCCCACGTGGGGACACCTCGGGGCGGCGACTTTGACGGTGGGCTGCGCCTCAATTTGGCCGCCGACTTCGATAGTAATAACTTGGAAATGCAGAATTGGACCGCCCCGCGCCAACTGGATCGTGGCACCGTCGGATATCCAACCCTGAGACATGAGAATACCGTTAACAAAAGTGCCATTTGTCCCGAAATTGACTAAGTACCACTGACTGGACGTCCGGCTATTAACTCTTTGCAATTCCAGATGCTGCCGCGACACTAGAACATTGGGGATGACAACGTGATTTTCTGGAGAGCGGCCGATGCGAATAATGGACTCGCTCTCGAAACTCCACTGTTGCAGGGGGGTCTGTTTTTCTGGATCTAAAAGAGTCAGCAGCATTTTTGATGGATGTGGTTAATCTGCTAATAACTAGCAAGAGTTGCCCCGCTTTTGGGTGGGCAATTCTTTTGCCCAGCGCCAACTTTAATAGCTGGCTATTGAACGAGGAACTAATAACTAGCTGGCGTTGCACCCTTTAACCGTAAATTTACTAGAGATCGATCTGTTGCATAGTTCGCGAAATACTTATTATTACTATGATTTCAGCCCTTAGCTTTATCAAATCTTTATTAAAGCACATTTTTTATTAAAATTGCATAAATTTGCTATCGCTCTCTGATTTTTGTAAAATATTTTCCGTATAATTGCTGATAAATATATCGAGCTTTTTTCACAAGCATATCTACTTAATCCTATCAAAAGTAAGGAGGGAATAACAATGACTAAAAAATTGCAAAGAATGGCTGTTGCTGCTGCTATTTCGGCATGGGGGGCGACCGCAGTCAAATCGGCAGAGGCTGCATCAGTGAAATTAACTTTTTTTCAGGGCGCGGACACTCCTGTAGGTGTAGGCTCTTTGAGCTATGATAAATCGACTCCTTATGAAGATTTTTTTACGTCAAGTTGGGTGGCACCACATCGAACTCTAGAAATTAGCGCCAGCGATAAATTGTTTGTAGTAAAGGATTTTGCGGTAAATTTACTCGGGCTGTCGTGGGACTTGTCCGACACTACAACCGTTTTGCACTCGAACCCTTATTCTTCTGCCAGTTATATTTATCGGCTTTCACCTTTGTTGTGGGCACCGTCCGCTCAAAATCAATTAAAGGTTGTTAATGGTGATGATTTCCTAGATGACCATACCGATATCCTAATACCCTCTCTGGATGGATATTGGTCATTTGGAACTCGAGTAAGAACTCCACAGACTGCAACATCTCCTCTTCTGCTAATAATTGGGAATAAGGGCGGGCCAGGCTCCAGAATGAGCTGGCGGCAAGATAGTTTGCAATCAGACGGAAGCTTCGGCCCCAGCAGCGGATATGTAATAGCAGAGGAAGTCGGGCCCGGCGGTGAAAACTCAGAGACTCTTCCCGAACCTGCAACAACTGCAGGTTTAGCTCTGGCAGCGGCTGGCTTGAGCTAGGCCCAGAAAAAGTTTGGAGCATCGAAAGTCTAAAATCGAAATGTGCCTACCTGCGCCCGAATGATAATTGCCGTGATATTGTCGTGACCGTTGCGTTTGTTGCCCAGTTCAATCAACTCGGCAACTCCCTCTTCGAGATTGGCTTGGGGATTGAAGAGGGGTTCGAGAGTTTTTTGCCAGTGAGTTTCCAACAAATCATTATCTGTCAGGCCGTCGGAAGCCAAAATTAATAAGGTATCTTCGCACAAGTCTAAAAACTGCACCTCAGGCTTGAGAAAATTACTGTCTCGCGGGCCGAGGGCTTGAGTTAGTTGATAGGCGTCGGGACGGGCATAAGCAGTTTCCGGGTCAACCCCGCGCTTAATTTCGCGCTGCCCGACTTCGTGGTCTGAGGTGATTTTTTCTAGGGCCTGTCCCTTTCTCAGTCGGTAGAGGCGGCTGTCGCCGACGTGGGCAACGGCGAATTGGGTGTCTTGAACTAAGACTGCGACTAGAGTTGTACCCATGCGGGCGCTGCCGGAACGTCTGTCTTTTTGATTGATTTCAAAGATGGCTTTGTTGGCTAGCAGCACTCCCTCGCGGATGGTGTCTGCCGGAGGTAGTTGATTTTCCCAACTGGTTTGAAAGAATTCTCTGAGGGTTTCAGCGGCTAGTTGACTGGCTACTTCTCCGCTGTCGTGTCCGCCCATGCCGTCGCAGAGTATGTAAAGCCCTTTGGTTTGAAAGATGCGACCGAAGGAGCTTTCGAGTTTGTTGAGCTGAGTCCAGATGCTGAAGAAGTCTTCGTTGTGCTCGCGCGTGCGACCAGTATCGGTGAGACCTGCGTCTTCTAAGCTGTAAATCTGGAGTGGCATGGGCTGGGTTAAGACCTCGCCAACGTCGGGGGGGGACTCGTCGGGGCTGCGGTAATGCTCGCGCGTCGGGGTTGAGCTTGGTGAAGGTGCGGGTTGGAGTTCGAGGGGAACTGTTTCTAGGCGCGATCGCAATTCTTCGATTGTGTTAATCTCGCCTCTATACATTTGTTGCAGCAGTTCGAGCAATGCGCCACACTCAGTGCGCGAGGACTGGCTAAATATCACCTGCCACAGTTGCCCCAAATCTACCAGTTGCAGGTTTGAGCCGACGGGTTCGGGATAAAGGTATTGCAGCCGCAAAGAGGCCAAGGAAAAGGAAGAGTCGGGGTTGACTCGCAAATTTGTCACTTCCAACAAGCTTTGCCGACAGCGCCAGGGTTCTAGGGCAGCCCACAGTTCTGTCATTTCGTGCAGCCAGTATAAAATTTGCTGGGTGGAAGTTTCGGGTTGATTCCACCGTTCTAGCAGCAGCGACCATTGGGACCCGTCTTCTAGCAGCAGCACTGCCTGTTCGTTGTCGGACCAGCTATCGTGAATGACTGGCAGGTTTTGAGAGAATTGCCACCGCAGTGCCAGATAAGGTTCAGCTATGCCTTGGCAAAGCTTTGCTAAGGCGGAATGGATCGAATTTTCTTCGGGTTTGATGGCGGCGGTGTAGGGGGAGGTTCGTTTGGCGACTCTGGCAGAGTTGGCTGCTAGCATTGCTTTGAGGGGTGACATTTGCAGCGGCTGACAGTCCAATACTTTTACTGCTACTGTGTCTGAGGGTTTTCTCGGCGGCACGGTTTCTAGGAGTTGGTAGCGCTGCTGGGTGTCTAAATAAGCTCCTGCTGGCTGGGAAGGGATTAAATATTCTGAATTGGGGAGGGGGAATTGTGGAGATTGGGGGGAGATGTCAGCTATGTTTGGGCTGTCGGGGTTCTCTGTTGCTTGGTGGATTTGTTTAGGCTGTGGTGCGGTTGTAAAATTGTGCTCAGATGGGGTTATTTCGCGCTCTGGTGCTGTAGTAGAGCTTTTTTCTGTTGTTTGAAGGGATGCTGGTGCGATCGCCCCCACGGCTACTACAGCGTCATTTTCGGCGCTGCTGAATTCGCCGTCGCGAAGCTGTGGAGAAGTTGGTTCGACTGCTGTTGGGGGTTCGGCTGGGGTGGTTATTTCTGTTTTAATGGTGTCTGTGATTGGTTCAGGAGAGTTTTGGGGCGATGCGGTTTCTGGAACTATGTCTGGTTTTTGCCCAAACTCGGCTGGGGGTAGGGTTGACTCCTGTGGCTCGACTGCTGGAAAATTCGATCGACCGCAGATAATGGCCCGCCATACTTGACCTGTTGTGACGCCACAATTCTGACATTCTTTGGCGCTAAAAGCGACTTGGGCACCGCATTCGTGGCAAAATTTGTAAATTAGGGAATTTCCGCATTGTTGACAAAACTTGTTTGGATCGGGATTTTCAAATTGGCAGCGGGGACAGAGGAGCATAGGGGTTTTAAATTGGAGATTGGCGATCGAGTTTGGCGGTGGGGAGTTTTGGGTTTTGGGCTGTGAGTTAGGGGTTATGAGTTTTGGGCCTGACTCGCAACGGATAACTTTCATTGCCCTATGCCTTATTTTATCGGGATGAATTCAGAACTAAGATATTTCTTAGAACTGAGATGTTGCATCCGTGTCAGGAATAGCCCTCTTAAGCCCGATCCACAAAAATCTCTCTCGCTTCACAGGTCAAAAAGCCCGCCCCACGGGCGGCAGCGAGTGCGGGCCCGACAAGAAAAGTTATCTCATCAGTGGAACGGGCATCCTGCCTATGCTTAACAATGCTGCTAGATATCAGTTAGAACTCACATCTTGCACCATTCTCAGGAACAGGCAAGATGCCTGTTCCACAAAGAGTGAATTTTCTTGTGGAACAGGCATCTTGCCTGTTCATACAAAGCTTATTAACAATGGTGCTAGATATCAGTTAGAAGGGATTTTCTGTGGAATCTTCTTGGAAAACGGTCTCTCGGGCGATGGATTGAATTGTTGAGAGGGGTACTTCACAGAAATATTTCCGCCGGAATTGTTCTTCGGAGACTGCTGCTAGGAATTGCGCTGCAAAACGGGCGGCGATGGGGGAATTTGGCACGGAGAATTGGATGGATTGGCTATCTAATAACGGTTGGGGGATTTGCTGCGGCGCGTCTTCTTGCTGTGCGGTTTCGGGTTGTCTGGTGATGTGGAAAGCTCGATCGCGGTAATTGATTTTGAAACCGAGATATGTTATGGTTTTGAACCCGAGTTGCAGGGATGTGTCGCTGATGCCGAGTTTTTGGGTTAGTTGCTGTCTGGTGACGGGTTTTTTGGTGCGGCTGAGGTATTTGGCGATGCCGATTAGCTGTTGGCAGATTTGCTGTGGGGCTACGGGTGGGGGTAAAGTATAGGCGATCGCGAGTTTTTTCTGAGTGTGCTGTGCTTGCCGAAACCAGATCCGCAGTTCGTCCCAGCTTGCGGGGCATTGTTTGAGGACGATCGAGTTTTGTCGATCGACCTTTTCGGAATTGTCAACTAGATTGTCGATCGGCATTGGAGATTCTAAATTTGTGCTGGCTGCTAACAACTCTTCATCTTTATTTCTATTGCGCCAGTCTACGATCCAATCTATTTTAGTGGGCGAATTGATTTGGTTGTCTTGCGTGCGTTCTTGCACTGCTACGAGGCGCACTTCATACCGCGATTTGTAAGTATTAAAATCGAGTTCAACGGTGACATCGCAGCGGCCTTGGGGAACTTCGTTTTGATTGTGTCCCCACCAAATGCCGGGAAATCCCGTATCGCTAGATTCGTCCCTAATTGTAAATTCTGTTTTGATATATTCTACTTTTTGCCCTTTCAAATCCTTGATTTTTTGATTCCAGAGATTGTCAAACCAGCAGTTTTCAATCAGCAATTTGGGTGTGGGGTTGCCCATACCGCACGGTTCGAGCAATTTTAGTTCTTGAAATAAGTCCTTGCCTAATTCGGACACTGTAATTTTTAGGTCGGCTTGAACGGGGGCGGCTGTTAAACTATCTGTACTGTATTGTTGCCGCAGTTGCTGATTTACCGCATCGGTAAATAGGGGGATATTTTCAACGGGGAGACTTAATCCGGCAGCGAAGGGATGACCGCCAAATCTGTGCAATAAATGCGCTTGGCTTTTGACTAATTGGTAAAGGTCGATTTGATTGGCGGAACGCGCCGAACCCCTAGCAATTTTGGATGGGGAAAGCGTTTGCGATTCTGGATCTAAGAAAGAGGTAAATTGCGTTTCAGGGGAATTTTCGTTAATTTCTTCGCTTCCTTCTGTGCTGAATAAAATCACGGGACGGCCGTATTCTTGGGCGATTTGTCCCGCTACTAATCCTAATACTCCTACGGGCCATTGGGGGTCGCTGAGGACGATGACGCTAGTAGTTGAGAGGTCGAGTTTGGCTAATTTGTGGGAGGCATCTTTGGCAACATCTTTTTGTAAAGATTTGCGCCGGGAATTGGCAATTTCGGTTAAATTTGCTAGTTCTTCGCAGCGTTTTTTGTCGCGGCTGGTGAGGAGTTCTACGCAGAAGCTGGCATCGCCTTGAATGCGGCTGACGGCGTTGATTCGGGGGCCGAGCCCGAAGGAAATGTCGGTTGGGCGATCGCCCGATCTTTTGCACAGTTCGAGCAATTTTGCAACTCCTGGGCGGGTGGGATTTGCGATTTGTTTTTGCAGTTGTTGGATGCCGATTTGTGCTAGGTAGCGGCTGTCTCCTGTAAGTTGGACTAAATCGGCAATTAAGCCGATCGCTACTAATTCTAATAAATCTGTGAGCGGGCGCTGCGGAATATCCGGTAATGTGTCATATAATGCTTCAACTAATTTGTAAGCTACTCCAACTCCTGACAGGTTAAATAGTTGGTGGTTTGGGGGAAAGTAGCGGGGATTGATAATGGCTGTAGCTGGCGGGCGATCGTCAGGTAATGTATGATGGTCGGTAATAATTGTATCGATGTGTAAGCTAGTCGCATATTCGATTTCGGCGATGTTTGTACTTCCGGTATCGCAGGTAATAATTAAGCTAATTCCCGATTTTGCTAAGGCGTCTATTCCCGGAATATTGAGCCCGTGAGATTCGGTTAAGCGGTTAGGGATGTAATAAGTTAGTTGGTCATTTTGAGCAAAAAATTCTCCCAGTCCGTCCCAAAGTACCGAGGTTGAGGTAATGCCGTCGGCGTCGAAGTCTCCCCAAATTGCGACTTTTTCTGCGCTGTTTCGTGCTTGCTGGATTCTTTCTATCGCCCAGTTCATTTCTAGTCCGAATTCAAAGGGACTTGCTGGTTGGTAAAGTTGGGGATTTAAGAAACCGGGTATTTGTTCGGGGTTTTGAATTCCTCTATACCACAGAAGTGCGGCGGCATAGTTTCCGGGGAGTTCTGGTGCATGGTTTCTGACAGCTTGGATCAGCCAAGCTGGGGGTTGGGGTAAGAGTTGATTTTGCCAGTTTTGAGGGGTTTCTGCCATTCGATTTTAGATTTTAGATTTTAGATTTTAGATTGTTACCACACATCAATCCGGGGGCTTATTTGTATGTTAAATAAAACTTAAGCGACTCACTGGTTCCCCGATTCTGCCTGGGAACCCATTTCCAGAGGCTGTGCCTCGCTTACGATTGGGAAAATTGGAGGCAGAGCCTCCGTATTGGCGTTACCAGGCAGAGCCTAGTAACGAGTAAAACGAGTAAAATTTGGGGGGCTTGTTTATATATTAAATAAATATTTCGTCAATTATAGCAAGATTTGGTAGCCAATCTGTAGGAGTTTCTGCAGGAAGATATGGTGAGGGAGTTTTTGTGTCTGGTGTGCGGTTGCAGCGAGTGGCAAATTGACAGGAATCGCAAAGATTGGAACTAATTTCTACTTGGGGTAAGAATTCGCCGCCTTCGGTATAGCGCTGTCGCCAGTCGGTTAGCTGCTTCAATAGGTGGGTTAAATCTTGTTTTGTGCGATCGTGTTCTGTTTGGTTGTAATAAAATGTGAGTTTTTGCGGCGGTTCTTCTCCTTGCAATTGTACGAACCAGTATGTCATGGAAACTTGTTCGGGGGAATAGTCGCTGGTTTCTACTAAGACGTATAAATAGAGGCGAGTTTGCCAACTTTCGGCTATCCATTTTGATTTTTGAGGGCGGGGATAGGTTTTCCAGTCGAGAATTTGCGCGGCGTTTGGTTCGGCTATTAGCAAGTCATAGATAACGGTGAATAGGTAGTCTTGGAAAATTAGGGTGCGGGGGTGTTCGGCTTGGCGGAAAATTCGATCGCTATTTTCTGAATTGGCGAAAAGTTCGGGTGCGGTGTTGATAAATGCTGCCACACAGCGTCCCAGTTCGGGGTCTTGTTTGATGATAAATTCAATGGGAAGTCCGAGTTCTCGCTGCTGCATTAATAGGTGAAAGTGGCTTCCCCATGTAAGTTTTTCTTTGTGTTCTGGGGAGGCGGTGGTGGCGAGTAGTTCGAGGTAGCTGTGTTGAAATTTGCGGGGGCATTCTTCGAGGATTTTGAGTTGGGTTTGGGAGAGTCGGAGCATTTTTTTGGTGTGATGGTGTTGGTTTTTGGTAGGGTTTTGTGATACTAATTAGGGAAAATTCGTAACAGTTTCTGCGCCCAAACTATCTCTTGTTCTCAGATGAATTGAATTCAATCATCAACATCGCTGAACAGGGCTGATAAATCTCGATAACCACTGACAACTCGAAAGATTTCTACATCCTGTCCGATCGGCATATAGAGTATAAGATAGTTATCCATCGGGAGACTGCGTAGACCTGGTAAAATCTCGTCTCGTTGTCGTCCCAGGTTGGGAAACTGAGCAATTTTGGCAAATTTTGCGTCGATCTTGCTTAAAAAGCGATCGGCTATATCGAGTCCCGATTGACGAGCGATGTAGTCTGCAATTTGCTCGATGTCTTGAATTGCGGGTTCAGTGAGGCGAAATTGTGGAGTCATGCTTCTGATGAACTGTAGCGCGATCGCAAGTTGGCGCGGATTTGTGACATTGCGATTGCACCGTCTACGACTTCGCCACGTTGGGATGCTTGCTGACCAATCAGTGCGTCTCGTTGGATTTCTTGCAGTCGTCCTTGATAAATGTCTTCTTGTTGTTCCAAGAGTTGAATGGCTGCGAGGATTACTTCGATCGCACTTTTGTATTTGCCAGTCGTGAGTTGACGCTGCACGAGGGCTTCGACTTCAGGTGACAAAACAATTTGCATGGCGTTGGAGAGGAGAAGTGTTAATTCTATTGTAGGCGATTCCCTACGGGATAGCTGCGCTCGTGCGTACTTCATTTATATTGTTTTGGATTAACGGGCGGTCTTAATTTACTCACCCAATATAGAATAATTTTATTGTTTTACTTACGAGTAATATTGACGCTTCATGAAAACACGAAAAATTGATTGATCGCAGTCACATTTTGTAGAATGTTGATTTAACATGACTTTGATGGGAAGATGTCCAGGTGGAGCTGTTAGAGAGTATTTAATATCAGAGTAATATATCCAATCACCCTTCACGTACCAGCCCACACACTCATCAAACTCCTTACAACCGCAACCGTGAAAGGTTGTAGGTTCACGCTCAGTACGAACAATGCTTTCCCAAATCCGCTTTTGTACGCTGAAGCCAAAGCGTCCCTTGCTATGTTCTAGCCAGAGTTTATTTATATTTCTGAGCTCTGTACCCGGTAAAATTTCAATATCTTTGCCCGATAAACAGTTGTTATAAAAAGCCATTGTTTTGTCAAAATTTGCTGCTGAATAAATATTTCCTGATGGTAGTTCTACTTTTTCTCTACCTAATAGTTTGAAGATCATTTTCTCTGTTTTTTCATCGGCTTCTTTCCATCTCCTAGCTTGGAGCAAGCTATCTAACTTAGAATACTTTCCAATACGGTTTACTTAAGGTCGAACAAGTGATAAACTATATATGATATACAAAAAGTAAATCAAGTATGGTGCCGTA
>NZ_JAUBTO010000156.1:0-17925 GCF_036702495.1 Microcoleus sp. C2D2
GTCATCTGCGGTTAATAAATTCTCTTTTTTTAACCGCAGATACAGGCAGATAAACACAGATTAACGCAGATGAATTATATCGAGTCCGGTTGCACCATCCGTGATTGTTGACTGTTGACTGGATTTTACGGCTGACGATGCTAGCGGAATTGATATAAAACGCCCCAGCATTGCGATGACGCTGGCAACTATGCAGAGTTATAGTATCGTTTGTAACAGTTGCGTAAGTTATCAGGAATTAAACTAAGTAAGTGGGTTTAAATAAACATTACATGGTAGACTAGCTTTTGCACTAATAACATCTCTCTTAGTATAGATCCTAGGCTAAACCAGCCCCGAGAAGACCCTACAAAATATTATTGTTTTTTTGCGCTTAGCTACTTATATTAGCCATAATTAATACACATAAAATAAAAAAATCAGGGAAAATTTAGTATGACATCTATGGAGCTTGAAAAAAAAGCCATGACTGAAGAAGAGGAGGCGAAGTTATGGGAAGTGTTCCAAGTATTTGACGCGGACGCCAGCGGTGCTATTTCATCAGAAGAACTCGCTCAAGTGATGCGATCGCTAGGCCAGAGTCCTAAGGAAACCGAGCTGCGCGACATGATCGAGGAAGTGGACTTAGACAAGTCTGGCAGTATCGATTTTGAGGAATTCAAAATGCTGATGGTGTCCGATTCTGGCGATCGCCAGAGTCGTCTCAAAATGTCATTTAGTGTATTTGATGAGGATGGCAGCGGTCAAATCACTAAAAACGAGATGCAGGATATGATGAGTCCGTTTGGGCTGACAGAGCCAGAACTCGATGAGATTATTAAAGAGGCAGATCATGACGGCAATGCCTTAATTGACTTTGAGGAATTCTGCAAAGTGGTACCGGATGAGTCAGAGATTACAACAGGATATCAAGACTGGCCGGTTGCGGTTGTCAGTACACAGACAACCGAGATTCCAGATAGTAAAGCGGCTGCGATCGAAAGTATAGCCACTGTTGTCAACGAGGCAGCTTCTGCCACTATTGAACCTAATCTACAAGATCTACAAGAACCACCCACCGATTGCAATCGAGAAATAGCGCGGCTAAAAGAACTACTCGCCCAACACCCACAAGCTGATAAGAAGCGCGGTACGTCCCGCTTGGAGATGCAGATTGGTTTGTTTCGTCTGATCCAGGGTGCAGCCTACCGCAGCTTCCGCGAGAGTTTTTCCGCCAACCACGAGACTCACCTGTGCGTGAGAAACTTGCCATACAGAATCCTTGATTTTGTGCGATTTGTCAGGAGTGCGATCGCGCTTTATAAAGGATTGGGTGTAGTAGAATCGGCGTGCAACCCTCTACTGGATGCAGTAGTTAAATCGCTCGAAGATGAATTTTGCCGACTAGAGGATCGGATCAAGAATTGGAAAACCGTAGAAAAAACTCCGGAAATGTTGGCAGAAGAAAAAGCCATGTTGGAGGCGCGGGGTAAGTCTGCCACGGCCAAGGAGAAGTTTGGGGCGGCAGTCGAGTTGGCAATCACGATCAAAAAGAAGAGTCTCAACTTGCGTGACATCGCCGAGGGTGTGCTTGCCATCAACGAACTCAACCGACTGCGAAAAATGGAGCTCAGTGAGAACATGGCACCGCCACCAGCCAAATCCGAGGGAGATCCCAAGGAGTATCTGAACAAGTGGAACCGCGTCATCATCTCGGATGCCTCAGAGGAAATCGATGGTGCGATGATGCCAGTAGCATATTGGTATGAAGACTTTATGCCGAAGTTGCTGGCTGCCTTCAGCGTCATTACCGCAGCAGACATTCCCTTCAATACGGTGCCTGATGAAGCAGCTTTAAACGAGTGGTACGAAGCGACTAAAACGTCTGGGGAATTTGGGCGCTATGGGGCGGATGTTGCAGAGGGCTTTCCCAAATGTGCTGCAAAACAGAAGTTGATGCTTCAACAAGCATGGCGCTTGACGCACCACTACCTCAATGGGGTACAGAAACGGCGCGAACGCTTGGAGTCGGGGCGCGAGTCTGGCGAACTCTCGCAATATGTGGCGTTTATCGATGTTTATATCGATCGCACTGAAGTAAAGAATTCACAAATGCGGGTCAGCTTCCCTTACTATATTGGGCCTGCGGTGTGGCGTTTATTCCACACTACGGCAGAAATCGTCTCTACCAAGACCCCCGAACAGCAAAAAACTCTGGTGGCAATTTTCAAGCACTTCTTCAAGCTGTTTGCCAGTATGTATCCCTGCCCCTACTGCCGCCACCACCTCAGCGCCTACGTGGTGGAGAATAAAGAGGTGGAAATTTACCCTGTGGAGTACCTCGTGCTTGGGCGCGACCCGCGTCTGAATAGCTTTGAGGTATCAATGGAGGCAAAGCTGTCTACTGTAGTAGATGGCCCTTCTCTGCGCTTATTCTTCTGGAAGTTGCACAACACTGTCTCTTCATCAATTGCGCGATCGGAAGAGTGGTATCAAAAGGATGAGGAAGCATTGTACACTACCCGTTATTGGCCCAGCATTGACTCCGAGCTAGCACGAGCCCAAGCCCTCAAACAAATCAGCATTGCGACCGATCGAATGTGCCGCCTCTACACTATACTCAAGCCCGCATCACGACTGACAGGGGTGAGAGCAATATTGCAAAAGCTGTTGGATAAGAGGGATGAGGAAGCTATCAAGGAGGTATGCTTAGTTGCCCAAGATTACATTAAGGAGTTGGACGAGGCGATCGTCACGGGACAATTCCTACAAGAGACATATTACTTTGACCCTGACCTTGTGGATCGAGCTCCTGTCTTTAGTCCTGAAGAAGAGGAGTTTGCTCGCAGCGGTGTGTTCGTAGAGGTTGCTTAAATATCAGTCATTAGTCAACAGTCATTAGTCATTAGTCAACAGTCATTAGTCATTAGTCATTAGTCATTAGTCATTAATCATTAGTCATTAGTCATTAGTCATTAGTCATTAGTCAACAGTCATTAGTCAACAGTCAACAGTCAACAAGCACGGACGGTGCAACCGGAATCGATATCATGCTTCTTGCCTATCCCAAAATTCCAGATAGTAAAAATTGCCCTAACGAACAATGTGTAGCTTTTGAGAAGTACGATGGCACTAATTTGCATTGGGTTTGGGAAGCTGAACTTGGTTGGTATGCTTTTGGTACGCGCCGCAGTAGATTTGATTTGGATGAGATGGGAATTGCAGAATTTAATGCTGCACATCCAGGTTTAGAAGAAGCACCGGAAATATTTAAAAGAGACTTTGCTAGTCCCTTAGAGTCTATATTTCGAGAGAACGAACAGTATCACTGTCCTGAAATTACTGTGTTTACAGAGTTTTTTGGTGCTAACTCGTTTGCGGGAAAGCACAAAAAGGACGATCGCAAACAACTGGTGCTTTTTGATGTGGAAACTGAGGGCGGTATGGTTGTTCCCGATCGGTTTATTCAGGATTTTGGTAAATTAAATATTGCGCGAGTAATTTATCGCGGCAAACTGACGGGCAAGTTTATGGACGATCTTCGCAAGGGGAAATACGGTGTAGATGAAGGTGTTGTGTGCAAGGGAGGCCGCAATTCTAATAATCTGTGGATGGTGAAGATTAAGACTGATGCGTATATGCAGAGATTGCAGCAAGCTTTTAAGGATGATTGGGAAAAATACTGGGAGTAATATCAAATCTGAAGGCTAACTTTTATCGGCTAGTTTTCTCATAGGGTGCGTTGCAGCCAGGTAAGTATAGATTGGATCATGTGGGGGTGTTGAGTTGAGAAAGTGGGAATGATTGGATGGGATGAGTCGGTGATGAGGCAGATTGTAGCGTTAAAGCGTCTGATGGCATCCAGAAAAGTTTGGCTAAAACCTTGGGTAGCGGCGATCGCGTCTTCGTAGAAAATAAAGTATTGGAAAAGCTATGGTCTTTCCGATCGAGAAGTTGAAAACTTGCCGACGCTTTACCAGCAGTATATGAATAAAAACGAGGAATCAACCTGATGAGCAAAGATAAAAAAGTGATGAATGAGTTAAAAAGTTTGATATATGCTCAAAGCAAAAAAGAATATAAGCAATGCTTATGGTTATGGCCTAAGTCTCATTGTAATAAAGACTGCATCAAAGCACACTCAATTCAGAATCGTCAGATTTTAGACCAACTAGCCAGCAAAAATCATGTCGTTATGGCTGTACCCAAACAAAATCTTAATACAGGGCCAGAGATAGAATTTAAGCAGGTTGGACGCAATCAAGCAACAACTTTTACAGGATTATGTCAAAAACATGATAGCGAACTATTCCGTCCAATAGATAGACATTAATGAGTTTGACGTTAGTAATCAACAGCAAAAATTCTTGATCGCTTACAGATCTGTTCTCCGAGAATTACATACAAGAATAAAAGCTGCCATTGATTCACAAACTATTTATATTGATTCACAAACTATTTATCAAAAATTTGTTGAGCTAGGAAAGTGCGATCCTAACAATTTGAAAGAACCAAGAATGTTGGACGCAACGGAAAAAATAATAAATGCTTATGAGGGGTATAAATACAAACAGGTGTACGATAATATCTACAATAGTAATTCATTCACGGAAATTGAACACGAGTGTATTCGGATTGAGAGAAATTGTCCTTTGGCTGTAAGCTCCCTATTTGATCCAATTAAAAGCATCATCGGGCGGAAAAGACTTGAACCAAAATTTATTGTTCTCAATGTTTTTCCACAAAACCAAGATACAATTATTATGCTTTCTTATTTGAGAGAGCATCAAAAAGCTTTAAAACCTCATGCTAATAAAATTAGCACTGCTACTGGTGAAGATCAACTCTATCTTCTTTCTAAGACTATACTGAGATATTGCGAAAATTTTGTCATATCTCCAGAACACTTCAAGGGTTTTTCTCAACAAAAAATCGATGCTATCAAAAACTTCTACTTGGCAACAGTCCGTCAAATTGATCTTGACCATAATGACCAAAACCTAATGCTTTTCTAGTTGCTCCTCTAAAAAGCAGTCATGGGTGATATCTCCAGAGTCAAAAGAATTACCTACAAGTCAGGGTCTACTGGATTGATATCTTCCGGGGGAGGATGACGACCCCGTAATTCCTCTTCTGCCCGAATTGCCCACATACTTGACCGATTCAAATCAAGGGCTTGTACCGTGGCTCGACCGATCGCCGCTAACCCGATCGCTTCCACAGCATTCCAAACAAAGTGAGTATTCCATCTTTGTTGACGAGGATTAAAAATATAGACAACCTCATCTTCAAGATCGATCGCCAACTCCACCAGCCCAGTATCCTCCTCTTCAAACAGAACCGGATTAACAATCGCATCAACCTTTAGTTTCATCGATCGAGCAGATAGCAAGCTGATGAAGTAGAGCAGCAGCAACGCCGATTTTGTCTGATTCCGATCGCCCTTTATACAAAATTAGCCGGATCTCGATCTCGCCGATGCTGGGGTATTTCTCCCAGTCGAGGAGTTGCCAGTAGATTTTGAGGTCGGTAGGGGCAATCCGCCTGTGGTTGCCCCATTTTTGCCTTCTGTGGATTTGGGGAAGTGGTGTTTGTTGACGAGTTGCAGGTAAATGTCGGCGGCGGGGCGATCGGGTTTATCGAATTTGCTGCGAGGATGCAGAGGAGTTGGAGGGTTTAGTCGAATCTTTGGGGCAGTGGTAAAATGGAAAAATGAATTCAAGGTTGTTTTATGTCAAATCCTGAATTGGCTCAACAGCGGCAGTTATCCCGGGAGGAGAATTTTCAAATGAAAGCTGTGATGACTTATGATGAGATAGCTGGCTTATGCGAGCAGCTTGGATACAGGGACAAGTTGCGCTTGGCGCAACTGCTGATACAGCTAGCCAGAAAAGAAGAGGAAACTCAAAACGCCCAACACCGAATTGAAGAGAACCAGAAAGACTTCTCGAAACCTCTCAATAGTTCGGAAGTAGTTGAATATGTTTGGGAAAGGCTCATAAAGTTAAAGCCCACCAAAATAAGCTCACTTAAGAATTCAATCGCCGCCATGTTTCAATTTCAAGGCGGAATTTCAGAGTCAGAACAAGTAAAAATAATATTTCAACTCGAAAAGTTAAAATATATACAAATTGATGCCAACAACAATCGAGTCACATTTTTATAGTTTAAACCGCAAATATGAGGACAAATAAACTCATGGCCGCCACAAGGTTCACAGAATAAAAACTCAAAATTCCCGTTTTCGCTCCCGCTTACACTGAGGCCAAAGGCCGCAATGTAGGATTTTTTTTAACACTAGACCTCTTGCAAAAGTCCTTTTCATAAATTTATTGGACGGGCTCTTCGGCCCGTCCCACAAGAAAAATAACTCTTGTGGGATGGGCATCTTGCCCGTCCTAGTTATTTTTGCAAGAGGTCTACTCCAAAAATCCTGCGTCACTCGATGCTATATTTGTTACCCCCCAGCTTTTGCATTCCCCTACTCTTCAAGTTCTAAATATCGAGCCAAAATCAGTTGAGTTTCTTGTATTTGTTGCAACTCCAATTGCCCAAGACAGCGCACCAGTCTGCGTTTATCAAAGGTCATCGGATCGACGCACACGATAAAACTATTGGTAGTCAGACCATTGATAGTCGAAGGAATTACTGGCAAAACAATGGGTCGTAAATGCTCGTTTGGAACAGCAGAAGAGGTGGGTAGAACTGTGACGCAAGCTGCGTTGATTAAAAGCAGTTCCTGAAATAATTACCGCCGATCGAGTCTTGCGGATTTCTGTACCGACTGAGGGATCGAAAGTTACGAGCCAGAGGCTTCCCAGTCGGTAATCGCTGCTTGCTGCCATGCTTCCTCCTCATCGGCTAATTCATCGCTCAGTTCATCCAGCAATAAACAGGCTTCTACCATTGCCTCCTGTTCTTGTTGTTTGCGCGACGCTTGCAATAAAAGCTCAATTAGCCGACTGCGATTTTCTACACGATCGTCAATGTAACGGACTAGCTCATCAGGCAAAGAGATAGATAGTTTCATAAAAAATACTCGATAGTGTTGGAAACTCAGTTTTTTTGGCTTGTTCGGCTAGCAGCACTGCCTTACTTATTGGCTCACCTTACGGAACAAAAAGACGACCAACGCCCATCCAGGTTTCGATATCCAGCAAGATTTCCAAAATACGGTCAACACAACGATTTCGATAGACTCGATCGGCTAAAAATCGATCGGCATCTCCAATCGTAATGACAGGTAGGGAATCCACTGTATTTTCTTCTCGGATCACCTGTTCCAGGGAGTCTTCACCCTTCATGCTGCGGTTTGCAGTAAGCAAAATCATCTGATTTGCCTGAGCAAGTCGCCACACAACTCGATCGTTACTGTCGATCGACAAATTCATCTGCTTGAAAGTCACCAAACGAATTGGGAGTAGATTTAACCAACCTTGACTCGCAATATTGCCCAATAAAATCTCTGCATGACCTCCGAGATTGTGATCGATCAGAAAATTCATGCTTCTAGTTCGTGTCTGGCTTTCTGTTCTCGGAGTTTTGCCCAAAGAGCCTCTCGACCGGGTTTGGGTGGCATCGCTGCAACGCGGGCTGAATGTTCGCGATTGCGTTCTTCCCAGTAATGCTGAATTTCCTTAGCTTGCCTTAAAACAATTTGATATTCTGCTTCGACTTCTGCACGATTTGCCTCTATATAGCATAAAGCAACGTTAATCTGATCGTCTGTTAAGTCAAACAAGGAACGGATAAACTTCGCGGGATACTGAGCCGTCAGGTAGTCCATCACATCATATAGAGTGATGCGCGTACCTGAAATTGTCAGTCCGCGCTCTGTACGAATAATGATTGGTTGGTTGTTGGATACTGAAACCATACCCATAGCCTCTGAAACAGTCTAGGAAATAATCCGATCGTACCTTACAAATTTGTAATGTCGTGTTTGTAGAAACCTTGGAGCAAATCCACCAGACGCCCCCTACACAAAATTAGCCGGATCTTGATCTCGCCGATGCTTCAGCAGAATCGGAGAACCTTGGCCATCACCCACCAAAGCCGCCGTTTCCTCCAACGCTTCCCTCAATCGCTTGGCCGCGTAGATGGACATATCCCGGGGCACATTCACCCGATCGCGCAAATACCGCAAAGCCGCATCAGAACCAGCCGGCGGCGTACAAACTTCGCCAGTCATCATCAAAGTTAAAGCACAACGCAAAGCCTCATCAAATAAATTGTCATCAGCAGGATTGACTCGAACGATGTTGCCGTGGTGCTTAATGACGCGGTGAAGTGCTTCAGCGCGGGAGGTTTCCGGTTCTGGATACATCACATCCGGCAGTCCAGCCCAAGGCCCATTATCCACGCGGGCTTTATTGAGTAGCATCTGAGGTTCGCCGTTTTCATAACACCCGCCCATCTGAGGCGGTAAATCGTGGACGTGGGTGTGAAAATCGCTCTGAGTACCGCGATAGGTAGGGCGGGTTTCCATCGCCGCAAACCAGTCAGCAAAGCGCGGGTTTTCTTCCCGCATCAAGTAGCCTTTGTAGTAGTAAAGACTGGCATTCATCCGTTCCACGTAGGGCGTAAAGATCACATCCGCAGTGCCAAATTCATCGAGGAAATAAGGCCCGGGGGTGCTGGCGAGAGCCTTTTCTACCTGGGCGACGACGCTGATAAATTGGTCGCGGTTGTGCTGTTCTACTTTGGCTGAACTTGCTGGGTAGCACAGCCAAGAGCACCAGGCCCTAAACAGCAGTCGTTCTAGCCGCCGCATGGGTATTACTGCGGGGTGTTCCATGCCCAAACCCAAGGGGCCATAGACTCGTTCGAGGGCGATTAAGATATCATCGCTTTCGGTGATGATGCGGCCGTCTAGTTCGATCGCCGGTAGCATTCCCGATGGCACTTTGCGCTTGTACCAGCTTTCCTTTTCCCCATAGCAGAACATAGTAACTTTGTCAATACGGTAGGGGATTTGTTTTTCTTCCAGCCACAGCCAGATTTTTTGACAGTAGGGACACCAAGCATGGTTGTCGCGGTACAGGGTGACTCGCACATCCGATTCGGTTTTACCAAACAGGCGCAAGCGGGCTTGGGCGTTGGTTGGCCCGTTGACGCGATCGACTTCAAAGTCTGTGAGGGCTTCTAGTTCTTTCCAGCTTAGGGGGGTCATGCGATTTTAGATTTTAGATTTTAGATTTTAGATTGGAGAATTGAAGACAGCGACTTCTTCGTGGCAATAATAGAACTTACGCACCAACTCAATCTGTAGGGTGCTTGTGGGCGCACCTTACCCCTACCCATAGCGCATTCAACTATTTTTTGGTCTTAGTCCTGAATAAGATAGTTGGCTGTAAGTTAAAAAAGGCTTTGAGGACTCAAGTCCTCACTACAAACGTAACTATAATTAAGGCGACATTTCGGGAGAGGGTGGGCCGTCTTGAATTTGTGCGAGTGCTGCTTTAATTTGGGGAGTGGCCAGGAAGTTTTCGGTATCTGCGATCAAACGATCGCCCCAGAGGTTTTCTTTGAGATATTCTACGGTAGCATAGCGTTTGTCGAGTTTCAGAGCTGCTTCCCCCATCGCTAAGCCTTTTGCTCGATCGCCTTTGCCGTAGAGTGCTACTGCTAGAGCTAGCATTGATTCTGCTGCTTTGTCGTCGAGGGCGATCGCCTGTTCCCAGCGTTTGATAGCGCCATCGACATCTCCCATTTCGTATTTGACCAATCCGATATTGTTGATTGCGGGCCAGAGGTTTTTTTCTAAAGCAAAAGCTTTTTCGTACTGGGCGATCGCCCGATCGAACCGCTTCAGCTTGTAAAAAGTGTTACCCAAATCAAATAAGGCGCCCGGAGTGTCTGGTTGTAATTTCAACCCTGCTTGCAAGTATTCGACTGCTTTCTCATAGTTCGCTTTCCGAAAGTGAGCTTCTCCCAAGACAAATTTAATAGAGGCATTTTCTGGCGACAGAGATTGAGCTTGCCCCAAAGCTTCAATGCCTTTGTCAAACTCCTCGACTTGAAGGTACAAACTGCCTAACAAAGTCCAAGTTTGAGCATTCTTAGGGGCTAATTGTGTAGCAAGTTCGGCTCTGGGGACAGCCAGTTCGTACTGCTGGAGTCTGGCTAGCTGGATCGCTTCTTCTGCAAGGCTCAGGGCTGTTTGTTCGAGTTGGGCAGAGTCGATTTGCAGGGTGTAAGGCAGGAGTGCCTGTGCGACAGCAGGCTCGGGCATTGTCCACAAACCGAGTGCGAGCACCAAAGATATTAAAGGAATGCGATTAGGCACTGTACAGCCCCAGAAAAAAATATAAGGGTTTCTCGATCGCCTATAATAACCCATATTTTTGACTTTTGATATTGCTTCCTGACTCGCAACGCTTCGCCGTTTTCAGTTAAATAGTTCCAAAATTATGTTTGGAAGGAAGGAATAAGAGTTTTTCTTCACTGCTTTAGAGAGGACTGAAGTCCTCACTACAAACCGGGTAAATTCTTCATTTTCAGCCACTTGAATGGGTTAATAAAGTCTGTTGAATTTTGTCTAATAATTGTGCTGCCGACAAGGAAGAAGGCAAAATTTTGGCAGATACTTCTTGCAGCAGAAAGTCGATCGCCTCCGATTCCGAATTTACAGCAGACCGATAATCCCAGACTAAAATTGGCCGTTTAACTGCCATTTGCCGGAGGTTCGATAGCGCCTGCAACATAGCGGGGGATTCTGAGGGGGCATCTGGCAAGCACAGCAAAACTAAGTCCACGCTTTGATATTGCAACTGCTGCAAAACTTCTGTCCAGGTCCTCGCTATCGACCCTCGAAATCCTGCGGTTTGGATGTACTGAATCAAAGCTTGAAAGTTGGGAGTAGAAAACTGGGAATTGGGGAGGGGAATCTCGGCAGTTGTCGGTCGATCGCGATTTTCCAATTCTTCCGTCGGGTTCCCCCCAGCAGTGCGGTGCAAATCGGGTAAAGTCGAAATGTCAGCAAATAAAATGCTGGGCTTCCAACTCATGCCAGCAGCGACTTGAATCACTTGCCACAATGCACTTGCCACCAACCCGGTACCTGAAGTTTCACTGTCCTCGGGACGGAGGCTAGCCAAACAGGGAAATACCGACAATCCTTTGACTTGATTTGCCAGTTGCGTAGTTGTGGGGTCTAAAGTCACCAAGGGAAGAGAACCCAAATTTCGAGACCGACTTAACTGTTCGATAAAAGCTAAGGGGTTTTGCAGTTGACTTGTACCGTCCAAGACGATCGCGTCGGGCCGCCAAATTCGGGCCACGAGTTCTGCTTGGCCGAGGTCGTCTGCTTCTAAAACCCGGCAGTAGTTGGGGTTGAGCAGTAAAGCGGAACCTTGAGAGGAACTGTTTTGCGGGCTGAGCCACAACACAGTTAAAGAACTCCTTACTTTAGCGGTACTGGCATTACTGTGGCCGATCAAGTCTCCCAGCAGCCGCCGCAAAGCTGGTTCTTCTACCGGCAAGCTCAAAAAGCCTTCGGCTCGGTTGACACTGGCCCGTTCTTTTTCCCCTCTGGTGGCCGTGACGATCGCCGGAATCGATCGGGTATCTGGATCGCTCTTGAGCAGCGTCAGCACGTCCCAACCGGACAGCAGCGGCAGCAGCGGGTTGAGGAAAATCGCTTCGGGACTGAACCTGCGGGCTTTTTCCAGCGCTTCGGTGCCGGAACGGGCGACTATTACTTGGTAGCCCAAACCCGAGAGGACGTTGGTTAAATCTTCGATATATTTGGGAACTGCTTCGACTATTAATACTAAACGAGAGCGAGAATTGGAGATCGGAGTCTGATATGGGGGTTTTAATAATTCTGACTCGGCGGAGGTCGGCGCTGGGAATTCTTCGCTGCTGTTTCCCGGAGGATTTGGCGGCAGTAGCAGGGTAAATTGAGAGCCTTGGTTTTCTGAGGAAATAAACGAAACGTCTCCGCCGTGGAGCCTAGCTAGGCGTTGAGTCAGTACCAGTCCCAGCCCGGTTCCTTGAAAACGCCTGGTTAGGGGGCTTTCTAACTGTTGGAATTTCTGAAATATCAGGTGCTGTTTGTCAGCGGGGATGCCGATGCCAGTGTCCCAAACTGTGAATGCGAGCCAGCCTTCCCAAACATTTACTTTCAATCCGATTTTGCCACCCGCTTCGGTAAATTTTAGGGCGTTGGAAAGGAGGTTGACGAGCATTTGTCGCAGCCGGAGCTCGTCGGCAATTAATTGGCTCACTCCCGGTTCTATTTCGAGTGTAAACTCTATTTGGTCGGAGGTTTCTGCGTTTGCTGCGCCATCGGTTGTGCTCGGCCCGGGAGGGTTTTTTTCTTCTTGCTGTTGCAGTTGTTTTGCTTGTTCAAAGGCTCTTGTGCAGGTTGCTGCTATTTCGACTGGTTCGGGAATTAGTTCTAGCTGCCCGGTTTCCATCCGGGTCAAGTCTAAAATGTCGTTAACTATTGTCATCAAATGCCGCCCGCTTTTATGGATTAGTTTGGCGTAGCGTGTTTGGCGGTCGTTGAGTTCTCCGATCAATTTATCTTTCAGGAGGCTGGACAAACCGAGGACGGCGGTGAGCGGGGTTTTTAGTTCGTGGCTGATGCAGGATAAAAATTCGTCTTTGAGTCGGTTGAGGTGGATTAAATCTGCGTTTTTCGCTGCTAGTTCTTTGGCGACTAAATGTTCTTCGGTGACATCTTGTCCCATTACTAAAATTAGCTTGTCTGAGAGCGGCTGTTTGACAAATTGCCAGATCCGTTCTTGACCTTTTTGTACGGGGCAATCGCAAATGTATGTGTCTGGTTTGCCGGCCATGGGACACCAAGCTGGAGCGGTTAATGTTGAGGGGGAGGCGGCAGCGTACAGGGGGAGCGGGCAACTGATGGCTGCGGTTGAATCGCGACGATCGCCCGAGCTACTTGCTGCTACTAGGCTCATGCACTCTTGGGTGAGGGCTTCTAGGTGCACGCTCTTGTATTCCGTTGTTAAATGGCTGGGTTTGTGGGGCGAGTGTTTGCGCAAAGAAGCTGCTGGTTCTGGAACTGGTTCCGGGCCTGCTCCCAGGAAAATCCGCCACGCTGCGTTTTGGCTGACTATTTGTGCGGCGGGGGTTTGCAATCTCAGGGGCAGGGGCAGTTTTTCTAGGAGTTGGACTAGGGAGTTCAGGTTTTCCGAGGGTTTCAATCCTGCTTCTAGAAAGCGCACTTGAGCGTCTAGGGCGGTGGCGATGGCTGAGGAAACGGGCATTAATTCGATTTCTTTGACTGCTGTTGGCTTGGCACTCTGACTGCTGTTGAGTGCAGCGAATTGCAGCAAGCTCAGGCTGTCTAGCATTCCTAAAAATTTACCGCTGGCATCTGTCAGGGCGATCGGGCTGTTTGAGGAGCGGCCGGCTGTTTGGCGGTTTGGCCGGGCTGGGGTGTTCAGTTCCTCTGTTTGCAGGTACTGCCAGAATTCACTGACGCTCAGAGCCGCGGGTAATGCCCTGACTGGTTCGATCGCGATCGGGCTTTCTGACAAAGGTTGCTGCCCGTCGTTTGTGCGATCGGCCACAAGTGCCCAAAGGCTGCGGAGGTAAACTAATCCCAGCGGCTGTAGCTGTTCGTTGACTACTGCGACTCGATCGCAGTTGCTGGAGCTAAAAATTGACCGCAGCGATTCTAGCGCCGCCGTTTGGAGGCACAGCGGCACTGGCTCGATAAAATTTTTGAGACTGGGGCTGGTGGTTGACATAACAAACCTGAGAGTCTGCTATCTATAGCAGTAATATTTTTGATATTCAAGGTAGCTGCGGCTTTCTGTATCTTATTTGTTTTATATCAGTTCGCTATTAGGTCGGGGAGCGGCACCGAGACCTCGGAGTTCGATGCCTGCACCTGATTTGAGGCGACTAGCAATTATTTTAAGGCTTAAGCTTAATTCCAGAAATCTAGCTCAGGGTGCTTGACACAAAAACAAAGAAGTACACTTTCATTATTCATGTGCTGCAAGCAGATCGCTTATTTTGCGGTTAAGATTGGTTAAAATAAATGTTGAGATGATTGTTACAATGTTAAGTTTTTTTAAAAGGAGATATCAACTCTGAGCGATCCAGCACTTTCGGGCAACTTAGGTGGTACACCTACAGCTTTGCTTCCCCAACTGTCTGTCGGTATTTTTATCCGCTCTGAGGAAATCGCAGCCTCTGCGATCGAGCTTTTGAGTGGCGAACGCTATGCTTTAACGCACATTAAGTCGGCAGTGGAGTTTTTGGGGTTCCTTAAGCACAATTACCACCTTGATTGTTTGGTTTTTGAGGTAAATCGGGATCTGCAATCGCTTCTGGGGAAGCTGCAAGAACGATCGATCTTTTTGCCTGCGGTGATTTTTTCGCCCCAGCCCGGGGTGGAAGAAAAGCCCGAAGCACCATATTCAGATGGTTTTGAGGCAGCAGCCAGTACCGCCAACAAGAGTCAAGAGGAAAGCTGTACTTTTTTTTATCACCCTGCTGAGGTGCAACTGGCAATCGCTCGATCGAGCGAAATAGCTTCAAGTATCGATCGGGCGATCGCCCAATTTCTGAAACTTTCAACTCCGGTTCCTGTCAATTACCAATCCGCAACGGTCGATGCGACGGTCCAATTAACCGCTCAAAGTTTGCTAAGCCGACAGCAGCGGCGGCTGGCGGAAAAATTACGCGAGCGATTAGGATACTTAGGTGTCTATTATAAAAGAAATTCACAGATTTTTTTGCGAAATCTGTCTGCACCCGAGAAGCAAAAGTTTTTGGAGCAACTCAAGTCAAGTTATCGCGACATCCTTTTGAATTATTTTTCTCAAGATACTGCGGTCAACAATCAAATAGATGAATTTGTGAATTTGGCTTTTTTTGCTGACGTTCCCGTCACTCAAATTGTAGAAATTCACATGGAATTGATGGACGAGTTTGCTAAACAGCTAAAATTAGAAGGGCGCAACGAGGAAATATTGCTCGATTACCGCTTGACTCTGATTGACGCGATCGCTCATATGTGCGAGATGTACAGGCGATCGATTCCGAAAGAGGCATCTCAAGGTAAAAGGTAGAAGGGATGCGGCAGAATTTAAGCAAGAAGAAAGTAGAAGATAGAATTTAACAAAGCAGAAAGCAGAACACAAACGGGCGCGCGATCGCGAGGCGGAAATTATTATAAAATAACAAAGAACAGCGGATTCAAGACAAATAACAACTATAACTAACATCTGACAACTAATACTCAACATTTAAAAAAGTTTATGAGTTCTCTGAAGAAAACCTACGTTCTGAAGCTGTACGTTGCGGGGAATACTCCCAACTCCGTGCGAGCGTTGAAAACCCTCAAGGACATTTTAGAACAAGAATTTCAAGGAGTCTACGCGCTGAAAGTCATAGACGTTCTCAAAAATCCTCAGCTAGCAGAAGAGGACAAAATATTGGCAACCCCAACACTGTCGAAAATTCTGCCGCCCCCGGTGCGAAAAATTATTGGCGATTTGTCCGATCGCGAGAAAGTTCTGATAGGATTAGATTTGCTCTATGAAGAACTGCGTGAAGAAAACCTGAATTCATAAGATAATCAGGTGAGAGTCAGTCGATTTTAGATTTGAGACGGGGGCGTGAGACGTTCGGCGAGCGCGATCGTCGAACCGTCGAGGATCGCTCGCCGTCCAACGATTTGAGATTTTAGATTTACTCCACAGATGAATCTGGGAGCTTGAACAAAAGTCTAAAATTTTGCTCTCTTCACGACAGGAGTACGTGGCACGGTATCTGTTTTTGGGCGGGGTCATTAGTCAGCAGTCAGCAGTCATTAGTTATTGAGCAAGAGTAAAAACTAAAAGCTCGGTACAAATACTCCCGATCGGCGGTTAATGAGTGACAACTAAATAATACTGATAAGTGACAAAAATCGACATGAATGAAATTAGTCAAACGGTTCAACGAGAAGGATTGGTAACGGCAGGAGTTGAAAAAATCCGCACCATGATTGAGGGTTTCGATGACATCAGTCACGGCGGAATGCCGCTGGGCAGAACCACCCTAGTCAGCGGCACATCAGGAACGGGGAAAACTTTATTTGCCGTACAATTTCTCTATAACGGAATTACCCATTTTGACGAAGCTGGAGTGTTCGTAACTTTTGAAGAATCTCCCGCAGATATTATTAAAAATGCTTGCAGTTTCGGTTGGGATCTGGCACAGTTAATCGATGAAGGCAAGCTATTTATTTTGGACGCTTCCCCCGATCCGGAAGGTCAAGATATCGTAGGAAATTTTGATTTGTCAGCCTTAATTGAGCGAATTCAGTACGCCATTCGCAAATACAAAGCCAAGCGGGTTTCTATAGATTCGGTAACAGCCGTATTTCAGCAGTACGACGCTGCATCGGTGGTGCGCCGAGAAATTTTTCGTTTAGTTGCGCGCCTCAAACAAGTAGGAGCAACTACAGTTATGACTACCGAACGGGTGGAAGAATACGGTCCGGTGGCCCGGTTTGGGGTGGAAGAGTTTGTGTCGGATAATGTAGTGATTGTTCGCAACGTTTTGGAAGGAGAACGCCGCCGCCGCACAATGGAAATTTTGAAGTTGCGGGGTACAACTCACATGAAGGGCGAATATCCTTTTACCATGACTAATGACGGAATTAATATTTTCCCATTGGGGGCGATGCGATTAACTCAAAAGTCTTCTAACGTGCGGGTTTCTTCCGGCGATAAAACTCTCGACGAGATGTGCGGTGGCGGTTTCTTCAAAGACTCAATTATTTTGGCTACCGGTGCAACGGGAACAGGCAAAACGCTGTTGGTGAGCAAGTTCTTGCAGAATGCTTGTATGAACGGCAATCGGGCGCTGCTTTTTGCCTATGAAGAGTCGCGAGCTCAGTTGTTCCGCAATGCTTATTCTTGGGGCATTGATTTTGAGGAAATGGAAGAGAAAGGACTGCTGAAACTGCTGTGTACTTACCCGGAATCTGCCGGTTTGGAAGACCACTTGCAGACTATTAAATCAGAAATTGCTGAGTTCAAACCTTCTCGAATTGCTATAGACTCGCTGTCGGCCTTAGCTAGGGGTGTCAGCAATAATGCTTTCAGGCAATTTGTGATCGGAGTGACAGGTTTTGCGAAGCAGGAAGAAATAACCGGCTTTTTCACCAATACAAGCGACCAGTTTATGGGGTCTCATTCGATTACAGACTCCCATATTTCTACGATTACTGACACGATTATCATGCTGCAGTATGTAGAGATTCGAGGAGAAATGTCGCGGGCAATTAATGTGTTTAAGATGCGCGGTTCGTGGCACGATAAAGGAATTAGGGAATACACGATTACCGAAAGAGGGCCGCAAATTAAAGATTCGTTCCGCGGTTACGAACGGATTATCAGCGGTTCTCCTACTCGCATTACGATAAATGAGAAGAGTGAGCTATCGCGGATTCTCCAGGGCGTGCAAGGTCAAGACGATGAGGATATTTGAGAGTTAGCAGTGATTCTTCATTATAAAGTAGGTTGGGTTGATCTAGGAAACCCAACTTTTTTAATTTGAGGTGTTTGTGAACATTTATAGCAACCGCGACCATATTTGGGAGGTTCTTAATTGCTGAAATATGAGCTTTTATTTCCTTCTGCTATAGCAATCCGACTAAATAGGTTGTGGTAAACATCTTGGGGCAAACTGTTGGGCATCTAAATTGTATATTTCAATGACGTATCAAAAATCATAAAATCCTCTCCCCATCCAACCCTCAAACATAACAGAAAATCTTTCAGACCTAGCAGCTTAGTGCCGGGCGGTGCCTATCCCTACTACCCCTAGATTTAGGGAACGGGGGATAGCCTCTACAAAAATATGAGAACTCAACTATTCTCAAAAACCATTATTTACCGAAAATTTTGGGTTTAAAGCCCCGTCCTTCTAGGACGGCTTTTTATTCTGGTTTATGTTAAGATAAAGACA
>NZ_JAUBTO010000157.1:0-17895 GCF_036702495.1 Microcoleus sp. C2D2
TTTTTTGGGTTCCGATTCCACTGACTTTTTTGAGAACTGTCGATCGCGTCTCTCTCCCAAAACTGTCCGAAGTATTGGTATTTAGCTCGCCCGTAACTTTCGATATCCACCCATGTATCAGCACCGCAAATCACGGCACAAAGTGAAAGGGTGATAATGTCAATTAATTGATGATGTTTCGTCCGCTCAATTCTGGGATATTCTAAGTCGGAAAAATGGTCGGCAATGGTGATTTTAGGTTGGAGTTTCATGCAGGGTAAACTCTAATTAAATGTTTTTTGGCTACTCAATAATTGTCATCCAATATACCATATTCTGTTAACATAAAATTTAGATGCGTTCGCCCTGCCTTAGTCAGCCTAGCTATGTTTTTCGTGGTTTTCGCCACCCACTAACCATTATTGTTTCCCGACCAGTCGTTTGAGCTTGGTGTCTCATGTGTATCGGCGGTTATTCTACCTATGGTATAGTATCATTGTATTCTATTTTAAATAGAATACAATGAAATTTGAAAAATAGATATTGACGCAACTAAACGATTAAAACAAAAATCGGCAATCAATTAAAGCCGTCCTATTAAGAAGGGGCTTTAGACCCAATTATCTTGGTAAAGCTTCGCGTCATTGTACGGCGGATGTTCGCAAGCGATATAAAGCGCATTTGTCGGTGACAGGGCTTCCCCTGTCACCGGATCGATCGGCTTGAGGACAAAGCATAACAGAGAGAGCGATCGCCAATCCAAATTATCCAGCTTCCCGCGTTCGTAACGGTTTACTGTTGCGGCACTGATGCCCACATCTTTGGGTACGGGTTGATTTGTAGCTGCGAACAGCGCCTCTTCATATCCCTTTGTTTTGAACTCTGTTTCGCTGACAGACCAACCTGTTGTCTGTCTTGCTGCTTTTAAAATCTTCCCCAAACGCATCCGCCCCGTTTCAGTGAAGCGAACGGGACGCAATTCCTGCTCTTTGTCTACCACAGCCTTGTTAGAGAGTTCTGACATTACCTATTTGCAAATAATCTAGTCATAGAGCTTCGCATCGTTGTATGGGGGATGTTCGCACGCGATATATAAAGCATTTGTCGGTTCGAGGGCTTCCCCTGTCACCGGATCGATCGGTTTGATAACAAAGCATAACAGAGAGAGCGATCGCCAATCCAAACTTTCTAACTTCCCGCGTTCGTAGCGACTAACAGTAGCATTACTAATACCGACATCTTTTGGTACAGGATCTCCGGCTGTCCGAAACAGAGCGGCCTCGTATTCTTTTGTGACCATTTCTGTTTCAATAATTGACCAGCCCCGAATCTCTCTAGCTGCTTTCAGAAGTTTGCCCAATCTACCGCGTCCCGTATCCGTAAATCGCACAGGGCGCAGTTTTTCCCGATCGACGACAGCCTTAAAGTCCAGAAATCCGGGCATTTTACAGATCCAATTTAACTATTATGTCAATCCTACGCCTCGACGTTTGGGTTCCAAAATTCAGTTCCGATCAACAGTAAGTCTTCTAGAGTAACCAACCGCTTTTCAACCGGGTGAACTGGTTCGAGAACATCGAGGAACAGCCACAAAAGATCGGGTGCAGGCTTGTTGTAATAGCCATTTTCGATTCTCGAAATGCCTGCAATGCTGACCCCCAAAACTTTCGGCAAAGGCTCTCCCCCTAGATTATAAAATTGAGCCTCATGCTGCTTGGTCTTTTCGCTAAGTTCGTGAACGCTCCACCCCCTAGCTTCCCGCCACGATCGCAGGAATTTACCCAACCGCCGCAGCCCGGTATCAGTAAATCTCCGTCTCAAGTATTCTTTTTCTCGCCTAGCTTCTGCTACAACCATCAGTCATCACCTATCTGCATAAAGCTAAGCTATCACGCCTGACTTTCTAGTTTCACTTTTTAAGTTTGCAAGTTAATTATATTGTGTTACAATGTTGGAACAAAGTAATAAGACAGCCATGACAGCACTATTTCGCCGCATCCAACCCTCGAAAAAGCTCCGCATCACCGTCAGGTCGATCGCCCAACTGCTCAAAATCAGCCAAAACCTGATTAAGCGAGTCGAATCATGGGCTTTCGTGGTTTTCGTCTACCATCGGGATAGAGGCGGCCTGTTCGTCAGCTACCGCAGGCTGGAAGAATGGCAAAATGCGATCGCCCATCATATCCAAACCTGCCCCACCCTTGGAGAACTCTCGCAGCTCAAAACATCCATTCTGTACGACAGCCGGAAATTCAAAAAACAATCTCTCCCAAAAACACTTGACTTTTTAAATCAAATGTGGATTGAAAGACAAGACGAACTCAACATCTGGGAAAGCTTAAACTGGATTGCTTCCTAGCAGAAATGAGGCAGATTTCCTTTCCAAAAAACAGAAGCGAAACATTTGCGAGCAATTGCGAGATAAAACCACCCCAAAAATCACCCGCGAATGCTCCGCCACATTGATGAAAGCAATCACCAAAGCAATTAAGACATTGCCTGAGCGATATAATCAAAATAAGGAGCTGCTTCCTTAGCATCCTCCTGATTGAGCAAAGCCAAAGAAGCTTCCTTCAAACAGCGGATAGCTTCGACCATGCCAGGAACAGGAACGCCGAGAGAATTATACATTTCTCGAACGCCAATCAAACCGATGCTTTCGATCGGCTCCTTGTCACCCGCCAAGATACCGTAGGTAATCAGGCGCAAGTACCAGCCGTAGTCGCGCAGACACAAAGCCCGTTCGCGTTGGCCGTAAGCATTACCTCCGGGGGAGATAAAGTCAGGGCGTTTTTTCCAGAGTTTTTTGCTAGCTTCTTCAACAATTTTTTTCTCACTGTCAGACAGCGCAGTAGCAATACGCACCCGCTGCTCTCCGGTATTAAAAAAATCTTTGATGCTTTGAAGTTCGCCGGTACTGGGATAGCGAAGTTCGTCGTCGGCTTGGAGAATTAGTTGGCTAACTACGCTCATTGTTATTCAAAAGAATTGAGGATATTTGAGAGTAAGATTAATTGACATTCTCATCCGTTAAAGATGAGATTCTTGGTTGGGCGATTTACTTTGCTTCTAACATTTATCAACATTAGAAGTAGCTGGTAAATCTCCGCAAACGTTATGCTTGATGTTCAAGCCAGTTTCCCTGTGTTCCAGGGTACTGCGGGAAAAACTCAAAAACTGCGAGTGAGAGTTTTGATGTCGGCAGACACTTTGACTGTTTAACGAGTTTTTGCTACCTCGCCCCAACAGCATATCGCACAGGATCGATCGGGGCAACTCACGGCAGGCTTGACTTGCAGGTTGAAGCTTGGCTTTAGCAGCAAGACGTTCAGCAGCAGGAATACAGCCTGCTATTGAGCTTGAGGGCGATGGATGGAGCCCCGCTTCGCTAGGACTTATCTCAGGAAAGAGAGAGCGATATTGGATTACCATATTAAATCCTACCACGACTACTTGTGACCAAATCTAAATTCCCGACCCCAAACTCGACGAAATTGGCAAACCCTTGCCAGCAAGGTCAACTGATTGAGATAGAGATTACCGACTTGACAGACACCGGCGACGGAGTTGGTCGTTTTGGTGAGTTAGTGGTGTTTGTGCCCGATACCGTGACGGGCGATCGAGTCCTTGTCCGCCTCGTGCAAGTCAAATCCACCTATGCTACAGGCAAGCTGGACACACTTCTGGAAACCTCCGAACACCGCATTCGAGCTAACTGCATTGTCGCCGACAAGTGCGGCGGTTGTCAGTGGCAGCACGTAGATTATCAATATCAGCTTGCAGCCAAGCAAAATCAAATCATTCAAGCCTTAGAACGGATTGGCGGATTTAGCAATCCCCAAGTTGATGAAATTTTAACGGGAAAAATCGAGGGATTTTCCCAATTTTTGGGATACCGCAACAAAGCGACTTATCCGGTGGCAATATCTGCAACAGGTCAAGTCCAAGCAGGTTACTATCAAAAAAGCACCCACAAATTAGTCAATCTCAATCAGTGTCCGGTGCAAGACCCGCGCCTCAATCCTTTGTTAAAAGAAGTCAAAGAAGACATCCACTGGCGGGATTGGCAAGTCTACGACGAAAAGAAACATACAGGAGAATTGCGTCACTTGTCCTTGCGGATCGGACGGCGCACGGGCGAGATGCTGCTAACTTTAATAGTTCGCACTGGAGAGTTGCCGGGACTCGAAGAGCAAGCATCAGAGTGGCTGAAACAATATCCTCAACTGGCAGGGGTTTGTTTGAATATAAATCCCGATCAAACTAATGTGATTTTTGGGACTGAAACTCGCTGCATTGCGGGTCGTTCTTATCTGCGAGAAAGTTTTGCTGGTTTGAAATTTCAGCTAAGAGCCGATACTTTTTTTCAGGTTAATACAGAGGCGGCTGAAGCATTGTTAGAGGCGATAGTAGGGGAATTGAATTTGCAGGGAAACGAGATTTTGGTTGACGCTTTCTGCGGAATTGGTACTTTTACTTTACCCCTGGCAAAACAAGTAAAAATAGCCATTGGTTTAGAAGTGCAACCGGCGGCGATCGAACAAGCCAGATTAAATGCTGAGTTAAATGACGTGAGAAATGTCGAGTTTCAGGCGGGAACTGTAGAGAGTTTGCTGCCTTCCTTGGGATTGACACCGGATATTGTGCTGCTAGATCCGCCGAGGAAAGGGTGCGATCGCGCGGTTTTGGAAGCTATCAAGGAAATCAAACCAAATCGCATTGTTTATGTTAGCTGCAAGCCTGCTACTTTGGCTCGCGACCTGAAGATTTTGTGCGAGAATGGGGATTATAAGTTAGCGCGAGTGCAGCCGGCGGATTTCTTTCCTCAGACTTCTCATGTTGAGTGTGCGGCGTTTTTGGTGCGGTAAATCAAAAGGCGATCGGTTTTTGGGAATGAAAGGGCGATCGCCCTAAGCTACCGGGCGGGCAAATTTCGACTTTAACAGTCATGCCTACTTGGTTGAGCATTATAATCAGGGTATCAACGGAGAACTGGCCAATTTTACCTTGAGTCAAAGCTTTGATTTCGTCGCTTGACTGTTTGAGATGTTGAGCCGCTTGGTCGATTGTCCAACCGTGATGTTTAATCTGATTTTGCAGGGCTAGCATTAGTTGCGATCGGATTAGTAAGTTATCAGCTTCTTGGGCTGAAAATCCGAGGTCTAGAAAGATATTATCAGCGGCTTGGGTAATGGTATTTTCGTTCATTGTTCAGACTCTCTTAAATTCAAACGATTTTGTAAAAGTTGTTGGTAGCGTTTCTGTCCAACTTTGAGATTTTTCTGGGCTGTCTTCTGGGTTTTTTTCTGGAACGCATGGAGAACGTAAATAGCTTCTTCAAATCTAGCAATATAGAATACCCGATAGGCATCTTCTGTCCGAATCCGAATTTCTTCAACGCCTTTGCCTACTATCGACATGGGTTTAAAGTCTGATGGTGGTATGCCTTGCTGGATCGTCCAAAGTGCAAAACCAGCATCTTTTCGGGCTTCTTCAGGAAGAGATTGGATTTCTTCGCGGGCAGCACCAACCCACCGAATCGGTTTGATGGTCATCGGGTTTGTTGAGAATCAAACACTGTAATAATTGTAACGGCGATCGGCTACAATCATCAATAACAAAACTTATGGACTCCGCCAAAGAAACCGGGTTTTTTACCTTATTTGCGGGTAACAACGAAGTATCTCGGGAAAAAACCTGGTTTCTGAACCCTTATGCGTAAGTGTTCATCATACACTTAGGCTATAATCAAACAAGATTGTACAAGGTGCTTCCTTTTCAACTTAACTATTTAGCGATTTTAGTTTGGATACCATTATGCTATCAATTGAGCGACTGATGAAAGAAGCTTTATCTTTGCCAAATGCGTTGAGAGCGCAGTTAGCAGAGAGGCTAGTTGAGAGTCTTGAATTTGATAGAGACGGAACAGTTCAAAAGTTGTGGACTGTGGAAGCTAAGCAGCGTCGCGACGAAATCCGAAGCGGTATGGTTAAGCCAATTCCAGGAGAAGAAGCGTTAGCTCAGATTAGGCGATCGCCCTTCTGTTAGATTGGTTTGTTGAGGGGCGATCGCTTTGTTTAATTCTTTTCATTTTGGTTGAGTGTTATAATACTATTTATGCTAAGCTCCTGTAAAGATAAATCCAAAAAGCAATGACATCAGCTTTAATTTATCCTCATATCCAGAAATTAGCGGGTCAACCCGCACGGTTGCAGCGGATACCCCGCGTGCGGGTTGCTCAGATTGTGATGGATTATCTAGCTTACGGTTGGTCAGTGGAAGAAATGTGCCGCCAGCATCCTTATTTGATGCAGTCGGAGGCTCATGCAGCAATGGCTTATTACTTCGACTTTCAAGCTGAAATTGACCAGGAGATTCGGAAGGAATGGGAGCAGGTACAACAGGACAAATCTCTGCTTTCGCCTTCACCATTTTTCGTAAGAATGCGTGCTAAGGGGTTGTTGTAAGTGGCGATCGCTCTGTACATGGACGTTCACATTCCGCAAGCAATTACCGAACAGTTACGCCGTCGCGGTGTGGATGTTTTGACTGCGATCGAAGACGGTGCGACAGAATTGCCGGATAACGAACTTTTGGAACGTGCCACTCAGCTAGGAAGAGTATTGTTTACTCACGATATCCTTTTTAAGGCAATGGCTCAAGATTGGCAGCGTCAGGAAAAACAGTTTGCTGGTTTGATATTTGGACATCAGCTAGGCGGTACGATCGGACAGTTTGTTAAGGATTTGGAAGTGATTGCTTTAGCGTCGGACTCTGATGAATGGATGAATGCTGTTGAGTATATTCCTTTTTAGTCAGCTTTACCCTCGATCGCGCGATCGGCTTTCAAGGTGTCACCCTTAAGTTTTTCTATCCTCTTGAGTGTCCATCCATATTTAGTTTCCATTTCGTAGCAGTATTCATCATCGGTGGCTGCGTGACGAGAAATATTCTCGTCTGGGTCATAACGCAACCAAGCTGGGTTTTTTGGCATTATTGTTATTACTCCGAGTGTTGAGTTGACAACATTGGGGAAATCGTTTTGGTGCAGTGCTGCAATCACTGCATCAAAGCGTACCTGAGATGATAAACTTGTTTTTGGCTATACGTCAATATGACGCGCCAATATTTTAATGAAAAAAGACACAAGACCCCAAGAGAGTGCATCACCGATCGAGGCTTTGAGGATTGAGCGAACAAAGCTATCTCAGGCTGAATTTGCGGTGCATTGCGGGATTCCGCTGCGTACTTATCAGCGTTGGGTTTCGGGTGAAACCGAAGCGAAACCAACACCCCGTCAGTGGAAAGTGATGATGCGGGTATTGCAGATTCAATCTTTTGAGGATGTTCCTGATGATTTTGGCCCGATTAATTCGACAGGGGATGAAGATTAGGTATTTGTGTTTTGGGTTAGGGGCGATCGCCCTTTAATTAGATTGGTTAATGTAGGGGCGATCGTACACTATTGCTCCCCTTCATTCAATTCGCTCAAAACTGTTACCACTGCTGATGCTTGCTCTGGATACAGCCGCGCTAAATATCCACACATTTCATAGGCAGTATCTAAGTAGTATGCACAGGGAATTAACAAGCGTTTAAAATTTACTCGATCGCCTGTTTCAGCGAACAATAAGGCAATGTCACGTAAGTGCGTGTTACGGTCGTTAAGCATCGCCTCTAATGTTCTTAGAGCCTCCTCACCTTTTCCTGCTATTGCTTGTATTTGAGCAATTATCTTGAGGGCTTGCAGGGTTTTTTTTTCATCCTCAATTTTTTCTTGAGCTGCAAGGGCGATATCAAGAGTTGTAACTTGTTCTCCTTTTTTGAACTGCTCCCAGGCGATTTTCCAAAGTGCGTTTAGTTGCTCGGCTCCCTCTTTAATCTCGTTGATAATTTTAATAGCCGTGGGAAATTCCCCTATTTCTGCATATCCTATGGCTATTATAGAAAAATCTTTATCACGTTCCCGTTGTTCTTTTGTTTTTGCAGCTTCAAGAAGGTCGGCAAACGTGGCTAAGGCTGCTTCGGTTTCTCCTATAGTTGATCGTGCCACTGCTATAATAGTCAAAAGCTGAACCTTGTTTGCCAAATTTAGAGAGATAGAATCTGCATTTTTATAGTATTCATCAGCTTTATTCAGAACTATCTTGTATTTCTCTATTTGTTGTGGATCTGCCTCTACCTGCAACTGTACTATACTTCTGAGTGCATTAACGTGAGAGTATGGCATACGGATTGCTTCCAAGGTTTTCAGAGCAACGTCAAACTCTCCTAACCTTGCCTGTGCTTCTGCTACGAATCCAAAACTTTGCGAGCGATGGTGTTCTCGGTTATTACTAATTTTTTGGGCAATTTCAAGGGCGCGATCGCAGATAGGTTTCGCCTCTTCTATCTTTTCTGCTTCTACCAATATCCGTGCTATTATCGCTAACACATTTGCTTTTTCCGCAGTATTATCAATATTTTGTGCAATTTCGTAGGCAATACTGGCAGTAGCTGCTCCTATTTTTTTTTGCTTGTTCTTTACCTGGACTTCTGCTACTTGTATTAAGGCTGAAGACTTCAAAGATGAGATTGATATTTCTGGTTCTTTTTCAGCTTGAAGTACGGTAGCAAAAGTAGTTCGTGCTGCTTCAGTTTTCCCATCTGCTACCTGTGCATCTGCTATTGCTGCTAAAGTTTTGGCTCGCGTTGGTGGAATGTCTATTTCTTTCGCTATCTCCAAAGCAGCAGTAAAATTTTGTGCGTTGGCGTATCCTTTTGCTATTGCCGATAGGGCTTCTTGCTGTTGGTTTTTATCCTTAATCTTATTTTGGGTTGTAATGGCCGCAGTAAAATCCCCCATCTCTATCAGGGCCTCCACTACTACTACCAAAGCCTCTCCTTGCTTCTGATTCTTAATTTCTTCAACGGTTTTACGAAGAGAAATTTCTCCTCTTGGGACGTTTAATCGCATGACTCCCACCACATCTTCTGTCAGCTCCAATTGATTGTCAATTTCTTCAACTGTCTTAAGTGCTGCCGTAAAATTTTTTGTCATTGCTTGTCCTTTTACTATTGCTACTAAAATGTCTATTCGTTGGAATTGATTCTCAATTTTTTCAGCGATATTGAGCGCTGCCGTAACATCACCTGCCACGGCTTGGGCGTGAGCTATAACTACCAAAGTATTTGTTTTATCTGATTCAATCTCAATTTTTTGAGCCGTATTAAGCGCCGCTGCAAAATCTCCTGACGAGACTTGGGCATGAGCTATTCTCGACAGATCTTGTGATTTTGTTAGGGGTTCCTTAATCCGATTTGCGGTTGCAAGAGCAGCAGGAAAATCCTTGGCATTTGCTTGTACAGAAACAATGGAGCTCAAAGCATCGGCTTGATTCCATTGATTTTTGATTTCTTCAGCCGTCTCAATTGCATCGGTAAATTCCTTAGCCTCAGCTTGCGCTATGGCTATTTCTTGCAGGGAATCGACTCTACTTTTTTCATCCTCAATACCATGTGCTATTCTTTTCGCTTTAGCAAATGTGACTCGTCCTTTCTCGCTCTGTCCTAGTTTTGTTTGTAACTCGGCTAAGTTTTTTAAGCAATAACAATCTTCTCCTTCCAATCGTCCCTCGATTTTTTGAAGGGTGTCGAGAGCTTCCGCAACCATGCCTAATTCTACTTGAATAGTTGCTAGATGAACAATTGCATTTACTCGAGGCCGTTCGTTTTCAATCTTGTCTGCTGTTTCAATAGATTCAGTTAAGGTCAATCGTGCAGCTTCCATGTCGCCCAGTTCAATTTGAGTTTTTGCTATTTATTCTATTAAAGAATATATCCAAAAGTTTGGAATAAGTTTTTTTGCGATTTCAAGAGCATTAGCAAAGGTAGCAGCTACTTCTCCATCGCCTTTCTGTACCTGCGCCTTTGCTATATTTAGCAACGCCGAAACTTGCCCTAGTTCCAATCTATTACTATTAACAGTTTTAAAGGCAGCAGCAAAGTTATTACAAGCCGTGAGAAGATTGCACAAATGGAAACGGTTGTTATAATCTAAAAGCTGCTGATGGAGAGCAGTATAGGTGTCGTCATTTACTTCAAAAGCAGGGATGAGAAAATTAATAGCAAAATTGCTTTGCCAATCAATAGCTGGATGAGTGGAGAAACGAGGCAATTCCTTCTGCTGCAACCGCTTGAGTGTCTCGCATGATTCTTCCAATCTGCCTGTATCTTTCAATTCCCAAGCCAGCAATAAATACCACAATACACAGCGATCAATTTCATACAAATCTGCCAGCTTCCAAGCCTGTTCTAAACTGCATTTTCGCAGTGCTGCCAGGGGTGAATTTTGCGCCGTCGTCTGCAACACTTGCCGTGCGTGTACTAGCAGAAACTCTGCCATTTCTCCTGGTTTGTCTTCAAGAGCAGCAGCTAATAAGGCTGTCTGAACTGTGTTTAAAGGCAAATCAGGTTGCTCTGGCAAGTGTTCTCGTTGGGCAATACTAAAGTCTTCGTTACGTGCTAAGTCATACAACTTATTCCACTGCTTTATATCCTGTAAATGTTCTGCATAATATCGCAAGGCATAACTACTATGATGTTCCTGCCATTGGCTACAGTAGTTCATCAAATCCTGTAAAGCCTCTTCAGCATCATCACCCAACTGAGCGGCAAATGTCGTTGCCAATAGTGGGTGAGCAAAAGCGTAAAGCTTCTCTTCGGAAATCCTCATCCAGCGCGTTACTTGCCAACACTGATGCAACTGGCGTAAAGAGCGATCGCGCATTCCCGTAATTGCCTTAACATCTTGTTTTTCAAGTACGCCTTTCGCTACTGCCAACAATGCAAAAAACTGCAACCTTTCATCGGGCAAATCTAGTTCCTCTAAGCGATTTAACTGCTGCTTGACATAGTTCTCAAATCCCTTGGGCGTTTGTGCCAATAGTTTTCGTATATCTTGTTTTTGTTTTGCAGCGTGACTCAACTCATCAGTTAGATAGTCGAGGTAAAGTGGAAAGCCTTGAGTAATTTCATCTAATTGGGTAACGAAATTTGTATCTTCGGCAAATACTGCTAACTCACCGTCACCCGTTTCTAGTAACCAGTCTGCGATCGCACAACGGGGCAAACGATCGAGGTGTATTGGCTCAACATCATTTGTCCAACCAGACAAGTATTCTGGCTTCTCCCCTTCAGAGGCTCTCGCTGAAGCAATGACGAATACATTCGGAGGTAAAGGAGTAGGAAAGGGTGGTGAGAAGGGAATATCTGTTTTATCTAATTCATCCAAAGCATCTATGAGAATGACTAATGGCTTTTCTTCCTTTCCCGGCTCTCTTAATATGTTGTATAGTGCTTTGCATAACTCATCTCTTTCGTTAGGGAGTTGCTCATAATCTAGTTCATAATATGTATGAACTTGCTGTAGTAAATTCCAATAAGCACTTTTAGCAGAGCGAGTTTTATCATACCGTTGGCTGAAGAAATGATGAGCAATAAAATAGCCTTGTTCATGCCGTACTTTCAACCAATTAGCTAACAGTGAAGTTTTACCAAAACCAGCACGAGCAGTCACAAGGAGGACACCACTGGAATTATCAGCTAAAAAATTGTCCAGTTTTTCAATTTCTTTAGAACGTCCTATAAATAGCTGGGTGTGTTCGCTTACTATCAGCTTAACCTTATCGGCCACCTCACGATCGGGCTGTTTTCTTTTTTGATCAAAGTTTTCCTCTAAAATGTTTTCAACTTTGCGTGTTCTATCGATTTGGAAGTTAGAAACCTCTTTAAGGATATTTCGATAATCCCAAATATCTTTTTGTGGGTCAAAATCCAACTTTCCATTAATTATTTTATTAATCTCTGTATCGGAGTAAGAATTTTGCTTTTCTGTCAAAATATAAATAATTAACTTATCGTACTTTTCGTACAGCTTGTCTTGATGTTCAATGAACTTCCTCAATGTATCTTTAACTTTTTCAATGCCAGGCGTAGCTGTAATTTGAAAAACAACTTTTGCCGTTTCATCACCCAAATCAACGCTGGGGAAGTTACTCCCTTTGGTAAAATTGAAATTTTCCAGATTTCTATAGCCGTAAACCTCCGCAATGATAGGTATCAATATATTTTCAGCCACCTTGTTAAGGTCTGTTTTGCCCATTGCCGTACCACATTTAATTTGGGTTACGAAAAGAGACATCAAGTGCTTAATTCTATTTTGTGATTGCTCAAGATTCATACTCTATATTTAGAAACTGATTTACTTCTTGTTATTATTGTACATTACAAAGATTGCTGTAAGCGCCAAATCATCAGCCTTGAGAAAAAAAATCGTTGGCTTATCAAGGGTCATAGCTACCTTGATAAGTGCTGTAGATGGGGTAGCCAGGGAATACTAAAGCAATGCCAATTGGACTGTGAAGCGTCCCCGGATAGTTTTCTTCTGGCAAGCTAGCCCCAATCCGAATTTTGATCGCACCCAGCCAAATGTAGAGTCCTGGTCTTCTATACATTCTGTTCAATCGCGTAGCCTTGATTTCTCCCCCAATCTATCCAAGCTGATGCCATCGGTTTTACCCTTCCCCTTTGTTCGGGTTTAATGGGATTTTCACCCGTAATTGTACTCAACGCCGATAACCAGTAAAGGGGATTTTTTTTCAGTTCCGATAGCAACAGCGGCACGATTTGTGTTCCCATACTAATAATTTCCTGATAGGCAGGATGCTGAGACATTTGGGCAGTTGAAGAAAGTCCAGCAACATCTTTCTCCCAATCCGAGGCTAGTGCATAAAATTTGTCAACAATATCAGGGGAAATTTTAGCATTTTTGTTGAGAATAATTTGAGCTGTATTGGGTGAAAGACTTTCTGGCTGTGCGAGTAAGTTTTCGATGCCTATTAAAACTAATTCTTCTATCGATACATTCAAGTCGTTGGCGAGTTTTTGTAACTTCAGGAGGCGCTCATCAGAAAGGGCGATCGCGATCGTATTCATCTGACTTACGCTCCTAGCATGATGCCTTAAGTATAGCCAATAAATTACTCACCTTTAGTCACCGTTAAATCAAATTGTAGGATGCGTTAGACATTAATTATTTCGATTTCAACAGGTTTAAAGGATCGGACGCACCCTACGCACAGTATTTCGCTCGCCCCCACTACCAACTAGATGCAAGCTAGATCCAGTCCGGCCTGAATCGCGGGGAGTCTAGAAGTATAGAATAGAGGTTGCGGAACCGGCACACCCCCCGATCGCTCGCCCCCAGCAATTTGTTACCCTAAAAATAGAATCTCCCCTCCCTCAACTCCCTCCCATGAACAACGCTTCTCCCCTGATTCAAACGATAACTCCAGAACGCTGGGCCGGGTTTAGTATGGACTTTATAGGGGCGGGTTACACGGGTCTGTTGGTCAAAAACGGCCGCGTCGTGCGTACCCTAAAATCCGGGCGACATTTCAGCTTTGCCCTTCCCCTGCTGGAACAGGCTCAAATTGTCCTCGTAGACACCAAACTCCGCAATTTGGAGGTACAGTCGCACGGAGATTTTTTGTCTAAGGATCGGTTTTTAATTGATGCTACTCTGACTGTTATTTATCAAGTTATAGATCCGAAACGGGTAGCTTTGGAATTGTCGGATCCTATAGCTGTTTTAGCAAGTGCAGTTAAGGATTGTATGGGATTAGCGATCGGGCAAATACCCCTACAACAGCTTATCAGTCAAGGACGGCTGTTGCTGCGCCAAAATTTGCTCGATCGCGTCCAAGATTTTTATACCCTAGGTTTTAACTTAGAAGACGTGCGAATTGGCGATGTCAGCTTTCCCGAAACCAACGGAGTTATTCGCCAA
The DNA here is from genome assembly GCF_036702495.1 of Microcoleus sp. C2D2. Lineage (NCBI taxonomy): Bacteria > Bacillati > Cyanobacteriota > Cyanophyceae > Oscillatoriales > Microcoleaceae > Microcoleus > Microcoleus sp. C2D2. Next base: position 13,808 of record NZ_JAUBTO010000157.1, read on the forward strand.
GTTGAGGGAATGAGTGCCCGACAGGAAGCAGAAAATGCCGCCGCCCTGCAAATGAGAATTGCCGAAGCCGGCCGGCCCATTGTTCCTCAAGCTCCCGTACAGCAGTTAAACTTAATTTCAGGTAATTCTCCTGCGAGTCTTCCAGCTTCTGACACAGCAGCCGGGTTCGATCGAGATTTACAACAACTGACAGAACAACTTGCTCAAAACAGTCTCCCTCCTGGGAGAAATCCTCCCCAACTTGCACCAACCGTACTCGCCAGCAGCGATCGCAAAACAACCGCATATTTAATCTACAAATTTTCTGGAGAAGCGATCGCTTTAACGGCCAATCCTTTTACAATTGGACGCGACCCAACCAACACTTTAGTATTACAAGATCCGCAAAGTTCGCGCTACCACGCTCAAATCCGCCGGGCCACTGACGAAATTGGCAAACAGCGATATCAGCTTGTCGATAGCGGCAGTTCCAACGGCACTTTTGTGGGTGGACAGAGGCTGGCTGCTAACGAGCCTTTTTGGCTGCCAAATGGTTGCGAAATTGCGATCGGCGACCAAAAATGGATATTTCAAAATCCGTGAGGAAAGAGGGTTTTTTCCCATTGAACCTAACGCCCTGACCAAACTTGGACTACGGGTATTTTATAATACCGCAATTATTATTCTGTACTTAGAGTGACGGTAGGGCGATCGGTGGGAATCCTAGCTGTTAAAATCGGATGCAGACACCCCGACCGCGAGTAACACGAGGCTGCAACTCAGTAAATACAAGGGTTTGGGAATATGGGCTGTAGAAGGAATGTTTCTTTTGACTGACTTGAGACAACACAAATGTCAGTAATTGGGGCGATCGGCCGCATCGCCCAGCTCAAAAAAACAGGTGTAAACTTATACCAAAAAACTGTTCCCTGCAGAACCGTTTTGTTTGTTCAAAATAGCAGCCCCTAACCAAAGATACGTTGAATGCCGACAACTTTTTTAGCGTACTTTTTGATTGGTGGCTGCGCCAGCGATGGAAGGAAAAATGAGAAATTGATAGCAAATCTGCGTTAAAAATTCTTGAGAATACTCGGCGATTAAAATCCCTACTATACAAACTTTCCTCCGCGGCTGGACTGAGCTTCGCCGAACGTCCTAGGGCGTCGGTACAGTATTAGAAGTTGACAACAAAAGAGATGTATGTAATTACTCGGCCAATGAATTCGACTTTATGCCCGGTTGAATTGGCAAAAGCTGAGATATTCGAGCAATAACATGGAGGTTATGGACAACAGCGACTCGACGTAAATCGAAGAGATTTTTCCTTTGTCCAAGATACCGGGCGCGGTTTCCCTGCCAATGACCAATATGGGAAGCGAGAATGTTCAACCGTAGTACGCTTTCTCAAGTCGAGACGACCAGTGGTCGTGGATTAACGCGCTCGCAACTCTTGCATTAAAGCCTCATCAGGATGAATTGATACACTACGTCCTCTTTTACTATTTGTGCAGTCGGCTCTCCGAGGACAAATTGCACATTCACTCGGAGGAAAATGAACAACTTTTCCCGGCTCAAATGGGATACTTACCTGATTGGGACAACTGATTAAATGCCGAGCCCAATCCAGGAAAAAGGAATTTTTATCAAACAGGCCAGAATTTCTGACACGCCTGGCCTTGCAAAATATCTTTAATTTCTCATCCCGCTGTATGACCCAATGACTCGATAAATAAGCCCGGTCAATATGTAACTCAGTTAGGTGAATATTTGGGAGTCTTAAGTCACGTTCTAGGTCAAGTGTCGCAGCAGATTCGGGAGTATTTGCCCGGGTCAATGCTACTGCACGAACCACACCGCTATCTAAATCTTTAAGGATGTGGCGTTTATACCCGTCTATTTTTTGAGCTCGGCTTTTCCGTCCATGCCGCATATCTGGGTCTTCAATAGAAATGCGACGGTATGCGGCTACCCCTTTGATTAGAGTAGGAACTCCTTGAGAGTCTAACGTCACATTTTGGGATTCAATGACTCGGGCAACGTTGAGGGTCTCTTGAGCGAGGTCAAACCCATGACAATGAGACTGACATTGCATCCATTCTTCTACGGAATCTCAGCTTTTTAGGATGATTGAGAGTGCATTTTGACGCTCGATTGGATGATCCCAATTTAAATCTAAGGCCGTTTTTAAGCTGGAACTATTGAGAATTGGCGCACCCGCTAACTCCGCAATTTCTGCTGGCTCCCGCCCCTGTCCAGCACGGGCGATCGCACTCACTGCTTTACGCAAAGCATGACCCAATAGATTATATGTATCTTCGACTTTACCAGCTCCCCATAAGGGGGAAGAATCTAAAGCCGCTTTGAGTTGAGATGAGCCAAACCCACCTTTTTGCGTGGCAATTTCTACGGTGCGGTCAATTAAACGTTGGTCTAATTCTTTTTTAATTAAGCGATTTCTGAATCTAATTAAAGTCGGTTTGCTGAAAGGGGGAGTTTCACAATTAAGGCAATCGAGAACTAACTGCCAACGTTGAGCCACGACTCATTTCTTCAATCACTTCATCATCAGAAATCCCTAGATAGGCTTGCAGAATAATTGCTAAGGCAATTTGTGCCGGAGGAACTGGGCTATTACCCACGGTGCTGTCTTTAAAGATGGTAGCGAGTTCTTCTTGGAACTCATCATTAAAGATGAATAAACGGTTAAGTCGCACAAAGGTGAATAGCTTGGCTCGTTTAATGCGTTTGATAATCAACGCTTCATGGTCTGATAGTTCAATTGGAGGATGCCATAAGGGAGGACGCATAGGGGTTTTTTCTTCTTCCTGATTGTTAGGATTTAACAAGCTCCTCAATTGACTTATCATGCTCGCCCACTTTTGTCAAACCCCTATACTGTACCGACGCCCTAGGGGGACTAAAGAATAAACTGGGTAAAAAGCCCGGATTTGGTAGGAGGCCTCGTTAAGTCGCTCATAAAAAAGATGGTAAACACTCGCTAACTTTTACCCGAAAAGTGCTGGATAATTATGAATATTTTGACCTTAAATCTAGACAGGTTCACCTAAGTGACGAGCCGTTATAGCAATCCTAAATCATTTGTGAATTTATTACTCCCGGACCGCGAGCTCGGGGAGGGTTGGGGTGGGGTGAAAAAATTACGACTCCTGTAAGGATTGCTCTATCTCAACTTTGAAAAAGAAAACAGCGCGTTAAAGTTTGAAGGTAACACTAAGGGAGTATTGATTATTAGGTTGCTAGTGGCAGGAGATGGCGTCAACCCAGAAGCAGATTTAATGATCGATTTAGGTTTGTGGAATCGCCAAACAAGACTCGGTTCTACTTTCAGTGCTTCGACGGTTTTTAAGTTACCAAAGGGGGTCGATCGCTCTTTCGATGCAGCATGGATTCAGCGGCAACGCTGGGAAGCCCTACTAAAATTAAGTTATCTAAGGTGTGGCGAGCATACCCAACCCGATAGATGTTCTGCTCGCGCCCTTACCACAAATTCTCCCTACCCAATTCCCTATACTCCCGAGTAGAATTCTCTTCCCAATCTTAGGGGGGATATCTCCACAAGCATTTCGAGCGACAATTTGTCAAGATTGAAAATATAAGTAGAGGACCACCCCATGAACTTTTCTATACAATCTGTTTACAACTGGTACCGCGAGACGCTCCGCAACCCCAAGTACCGCTGGTGGATTATTCTGGGAACGCTGGCATATCTGGTAAGCCCGATCGACATAGCCCCAGACTTTCTCCCCGTCATCGGACAAATTGACGATGTGGCGATCGCAGTCTTGCTGATTTCCGAAGTGTCCCAAATGGCGATCGACTACTTTAAATCCCGCCAAACAGAGACAGCATCAGCATCCGAAGCCACCGGCAGCCCTTCTGAAGCCAAAGGCAGCACCGTTGACGTAGATGCAGTTTCTGTACAATAATTGCCAAAAATAATCCCTGTTAGAACCCCGACTTCGCAGAAGTTGTCGGGGTTCTGCCTATTTTGTATAGACTTACTTACCAATTGGGTCAATCGATTTTAGATTTTAGATTTTAGATTTTAGATTGACCCCACGGATAAATGCGGGGGCTTGAGGATTTTC
>NZ_JAUBTO010000158.1:0-17751 GCF_036702495.1 Microcoleus sp. C2D2
CACTTACTGGGCTAGTTTTTCTAGCCCATCATACTTCCTGCTTTTTGTCAACCTTTTTTACTGGACTGGCGCTCTAGGAGCCGAAATAAAGCCCCGTTTTAAGGGGCGTAGCTTCCTAATTCCCTTTTTGGGCTTCTTTACCCTCAATCATCTCCAAAAGTGCCTCTACATCAGCAAGCGAGGATGTCGATTTCTTCCTTTTAGCCTTCAACTGGTTAAGCAGGTTGGCTGCCTCTGGTAGTTCACTTTGCACCCGCAGGTTATCTAACTCGTTCTGCAACCGTTCAACCTCATCCTTTAACTGTTTCACTTCATCACTTGAATCGCCTGTGTCAGGTGATTTTTATTTTATTTGCTTACTTTGCCTTGTCTAGCGTTTAGCTAGTTACCCAACTTTTTAGGCAACCGCTTATGCAACCCTGGTTTAACCGCTTATGGAAATGGTATTAATCCTCATGTAACCGTTTATGGAAATGGTCAACAACCTGTTCTGTAACCTTTAGGTAACCTTTAGGCAACCTTTAGGCAACCGCTTATGGAAACGGTGTTAGTCTTCCCAAAACCCCTCAAACCTTTGGGGTGATAGTTGGGAGTAGCGGACGGTGTGGTGTCGCTAAAGTTAGACTAGAAATCTTCTAGAATTTACCGATCATAAAAGTAAGCTAGCTCAACGTCTGAAACGACGTAAATACGTTAGCAAGCTAGAAACAGTCTAGAAACTAGAGTCGCAATGGCTGGAAGTATTGATTTTACTTTAATTTTTCCGATTTCTGTATATTGGGCAGCAAATCCGCTGGTAGCAGAGATTGATGAGATTGCGGCGGGTTCTTTTAAATTGCGACAACCTCCTGAAATTAAAGGTACGGGTTATGTTGTCAAGTCTTTGGAGGCGGCACTTTGGGCGTTTTACAACAGTTCTTCTTTTGCTGAAGGCTGTTTGTTGGCTGTGAATTTGGGCGACGACGCGGATACCACTGGTGCGGTTTACGGACAGTTGGCGGGGGCTTTTTACGGAGAATCTGGTATACCGTCCAAATGGATCTCGCAATTGGTCGATCGTACTTTAATTGCATCTTTTGGCGATCGGCTCTTCTCTCTATCTAGTTAAAATGGATCGAGATTTGCCATGTAACGCCATCTTCAAAAATATCTGGTGACATAAAAATGACTTCTTACAAAATTAGCCAAGAGATTTAACGAGTCAAGGAACAACGCCTCACTAAATTATATTTGAGCCGTAATTCATTAACCGAAATTCCGACCGAGGTGTTTGAGTTGGAATGGTTGGAAACGTTGAATTTAAGAGAAAACCAACTGACGAGCGTACCAGACGCGATCGCCCATATGACCTATTTATCCGAACTTAATTTAACTTTAAACCAAATAACTAGCGTACCAGATGCTATAAGCAGTATGACCAATTTATCGGAACTTAATTTAACTTTAAACCAACTGACTATCGTGCCAGAAGCTATCACCCGTATGACCTATTTATCCGTACTGGATTTACGTGGAAATAAACTGACAAGCCTACCAGATGCTATCAGCCGTATGATGAATTTATCTTATCTAGATTTAGCTTGCAACCAACTGACTAGCGTACCAGAAGCTATCAGCCGTATGACCAATTTATCCGTACTTTATTTAGCTCGGAACCCCCTCGAAGACCCCCCAATTGAAATTGCAGAACAAGGTATTGACGCGATCCGGGAATATTTCCGTCAAAAGCAAGCAGGAGAAGACAAACGGATTTAAAGTCAAAAGTGTTTAGGCTAATGGGTGATCGTGAAAGTTTCTAATAATTAATGAAAATGGCGCTCGCCCAATTACGGTTAATTGGTAATCTGTGAGGCAAGGTTTTAAATCTAAGGTGACAATTCCCAGGAAGCAGATAAATAATTGTATAGCCGGGTTCACCGAAATCTTTGCTACCCACCGACAAATAAGATCGACCCGTTCCATCCCCTCCAGAAACTACCAACTTGAGTTAACATAGATAAATTTACGCACACATTTCTGGTTGAGGGTTAATACAATGGTACTGGAAGCCCCGTCTATCACAGCCAAACCAACCGTCACCTGGGAACCCCTACCGGCTAACTTCGTATTACCCGACGATCCGGTAGAAAATATTCAACAACCTTCTCTCGCGGCTGCTCTCACCGATGCACTGGGAGCCGCAGGATGTATCCAGCCAGAAATGCTAATTGCCTCTAATTTGGGGCTAGTCGCAACTATCAATAAAAACATTGTCGTCAAAGCTCCAGACTGGTTTTATGTGCCGCAAGTGCATCCTCTAGCAGATGGGGTAATTCGCCGTAGTTATACTCCTCACACTGATGGTGCTAATGTGGCGCGATCGTGATGGAGTTTCTCTCGGAAGCAGAGGGAGGAGAACTATCGGTCAGAGCAACTCCGCCCTATGGAAAACTCCACTTTTACCGAAAAATTGGGTTTAAAGCCCTGCCCTTCTAGGGCAGCTTTTTTCTTATAAATCGTGTTGTCCCTTTGTAACAGTATGGTACAATACTGAAACAAGGAGGTACTACAAGTGTTTTCTCTAACCTACGAGTTTAAGCTCAAACCTACCTTCAGCCAAGTTTCACTGTTTGAAGACTGGCTAGAACAGTGTCGGCGCGTGTATAACTACGCACTTGCTCAACGGAAGGCTTGGTATAAGTCTCGTAGTTGCCTGGTTAATGCTTGTTCCCTACATTCCGAGTACATTATTCCTGCTGATGCTAAGCGTCCTACTTATGCTTCTCAGTGCAAAAGTTTAACAGCAGCAAAAGAAAAAATCCCCGCTTTGAGGGTAGTTCAATCGCAAGTTCTACAACAAACACTTAAACGATTAGAACAAGCTTTTGTTTCAATGTGGGCGAGAAACTTTGGCTTTCCTCGGTACAAGAAGCCTGGTCGCTGTAAATCTTTTGTTTTTCCACAACTGGGGAAATCGCCTTTGAAAAACGGCATGATTAACCTACCTAAAATAGGTTGGGTTAAGTTCCGACAATCAAGGGAGATACCTGGTGATTCCTTGGTGAAACAAGCTCGAATTGTTAAACGAGCTAGCGGTTGGTACGTGATGCTTAGTTTGCAATGGGGTGTATCTGTACCTCAACCAACACCATCACCAGAAGCAGTAGGAATCGACGTAGGATTAATCAGTTTTATCGCTACATCATCTGGGCTAACACTACCAAGACCGAGGTTTTTTGTAGACCTTCAACGCAAGCTTAAATTGCTGCAACAAAGAGTCAACAGAAAGAAACTTGGGTCAAATAATTGGCGTAAAGCTCAAACGAAAGTGGCAAAACTCCATGAACATATAAGCAACACCCGCAAGAACTTTCATTGGCGTACTGCTCACTTGCTTTGCAATCAGGCAGGAATGATATTTGTTGAAGACTTAAATTGCAAAGCTCTAGCTGCGGGAATGTTAGCCAAGCACTGCCTAGATGCGGCTTGGGGACAATTCTTCAACATCCTGAAACAGTGTTGTTTTAAGCGTGGAGTCTTTTTCATGGAAGTTGACTCTAGAAAAACCAGTCAAATTTGCCCTAACTGTGGAGTTGAGACAGGTAAAAAACATTTGTCAGAACGTACCCACAAATGTAATAGCTGCGGGTATACAACTGATAGAGATGTTGCCGCAGCCCAAGTAGTTCTACGACGAGGACTTGCAGCGGTAGGACATACCGTCAAGATGCTTCCCGGAGGGCAAGGTCGTTGGACTCCCTACGAGTTAAGAATCTTCGCGCTTATAGGGCGGAGAGTGTCAACCAACCATCTCAGAATAGGCGCAACCACAGGCAGATTGCGTCTACAAAACGCTATATTTTGTTGTTCGTAAGTCCTGAATCGAAAATCAAAAATCGAAAATCAATTGACGTGTGTAGCAATTCGTGATATCCTTATCCGCATTTATCTCGATATAAAAAATATTTATGAATAAATCTTAAGTTTTAATTAAATTTAGTATTATAATTTTTGTAACTTCCAACTAAGTATTTATTCTCAATATGATAGCGGATCAATTTCCTTGGCTGACCGCAATAGTCATCCTACCCCTGATAGCTTCCCTCGCCATCCCTTTTCTGCCCGATACAGGTGGCAAAACCGTGCGCTGGTATGCCCTAGGCGTAGGTATTGCAGATTTTGTATTAATGTGCTGGGTGTTTTGGACTCATTACGATCCGAGCATCTCTACTTTCCAAATCGTCGAGCAATATCCCTGGATACCTTCTTTAGGCCTCAACTGGTCTGTTTCCGTTGACGGACTGTCTGTTCCGCTGGTACTGTTGGCGGGATTGGTGACGACACTATCAATCTTTGCAGCCTGGGAAGTCGATCGCAAGCCGCGACTCTTCTACTTCCTGATGCTGGTGATGTACTCCGCACAAATAGGAGTGTTCGTCGCCCAAGACATCATGCTGCTGTTCATTGTCTGGGAACTAGAACTAATTCCGGTGTACCTACTAATCTCGATTTGGGGCGGACAAAACCGCCGCTACGCAGCTACCAAATTCTTGATTTACACCGCGGGCGCTTCCATCTTTATTTTAATAGCTGCCTTAGCAATGGCATTCTACGGCGGAGGCACCCCCACCTTCGACATGGTAGAACTAGGCTTGAAGGACTACCCACTGGGTTTAGAATTACTGCTTTATGCGGGATTGTTAATTGCCTTCGGTGTGAAACTGGCGATTTTCCCCTTCCACACTTGGCTACCTGATGCCCACGGTGAAGCATCTTCTCCCGTGTCGATGATTCTGGCCGGCGTATTGCTGAAAATGGGCGGATACGGACTGATTCGCCTGAATTTGGAACTTCTTCCCCAAGCACACGTTTACTTTGCACCGATTATGGCGGTGCTCGGCGTGGTCAATATTATCTACGGCGCGCTGAATTCCTTCGGCCAATCGAACATGAAGCGCCGCTTAGCGAATTCGTCGATTTCTCACATGGGATTCGTGTTGTTGGGTATTGCTTCCTTCACGGATTTGGGAATCAACGGGGCGCTGTTGCAAATGATTTCCCACGGTTTAATCGCCTCAGTATTGTTCTTCCTGGCTGGCGTTACTTACGATCGCACCCATACAATGATTATGGACGAGATGGGCGAGATTGGGAAAGTCATGCCGAAAGTGTTTGCCTTGTTTACCGCAGGCGCGATGGCATCCTTGGCACTCCCGGGAATGAGCGGTTTTGCTAGCGAATTATCAGTGTTTGTGGGCGTCGCAACTAGCGATATGTACAGCGGTTCTTTCCGGGCGGTGACAGTGTTCCTGGCGGCAGTAGGACTGATTTTGACGCCGATTTATTTGCTCTCGATGCTGCGACAGTTATTTTACAACTGTGGGAGACTAGCGGCTTGCGACCTTGAGGATCTAAATTTGCAGAATCAGAGAAAGAATCTGGATGAAGCGGTTTGTTTTGGTAATAGTTGCGTTTTGCCTGGTGATGCACCGTTTATTGATGCTAAACCTCGGGAAGTGGCGATCGCATTTTGCTTTTTGATACCGATTGTCGGCATTGGTTTTTATCCCAACATGGCGATGCAAGTCTACGACGCGAAGACTGTGGCGGTGAACGCAGAAGTCCGCCAATCTTACATCCAAATCGCTCAAAACAATCCTCAGATTTATGCGAACGGATTTTTGGTTCCCAAAATTGCCCAAGCTCAAAAAGCGCCGACTTTGGGCAAAATTACAGGGTCTGAATCTGCATCGCTTTTTGGCATTGTCAAATAATTTTATCGAATTCTGTTTGTGTTGAAAATCGGGCGATCGCTTTTGTGACTGGGGCGATCGCTTTTTTGTTAGCACTGAATTTCTGCAATAATCTGCGCCAGATTTTCCCTAGCATATCCCACCTCAAGAATCGATTTATCCTCGATATCGGAGGCAACTTTGGTCAGGATATTTAGCGGTTCTTCCAAGCCTCTAGTTTTCGCAAACAAAACTTGCAGCCGATTTTTCACTAATTCTAAAATAGAGCGACTTCGCTCCTCTTTACCGCCTTTTCCTTTAGCAATACTGATGCTCAAGCTGTGACTTTTCAACAGCCGCATTCTTTCTATTCCTTGCGTCTTAACTGTCTCCAAAACCTCCGCTCGAATCTGCTCCGCTAATCTGTCGCTCACATATTGCACGATCAAAGGCTGAAGCATAAAAACAGTTTCTGTGCCATCATTTATTTTTTCAATTACCGAGCGACGACCCAGAGAATCGAGATTTTTTAGCAAATCCGAAAGCGATAAATTGACCAAGATATGCTCTCGCAAAGTCGCCAGGGAAATCGGACTTTGAGCAATAGCAATCCAGTAGGCAATCTCTAGTTCTGAACTCGACATTCGATCGAACTGCTGCGCGAGCAAATTGCTGATATGTTCTTCAACAAATAACGCCGTGGCTTCCAAAAACTTTAAAACATTCCCCTCGAAAAACTCGTGAATCGTTATCGCCACAATCTTCAACGCTAACAGATTGCCTCCGTACCGGGATAACAAGATTTCCCACTCTTTATCTTGAGCCGACAAACCTTTTTCTTGGAAAATCTCCCGCGCAATTTCCTCGGAAATAGCAGGTTTTAAAGACCGCACTTTTTCTCCCGCCAGCAAAGCCAGTTCCGTAGGTTCTTCCGCACTAACTAGCACCAAACAGCTATTGTGATTGACCTCACACAGCCGCACGATTAAATCTTGATATCCTTCGTAGCCTTCGCGGTAGTGTCCCGCTAATTCTTCGGGTCTGAGAACCGCTTCAAAATCGTCTAAAATTACCAGACAGCGGTGCTTCCGCAGCTCCTCGACCAAGCGCGAAATTTTCCCGTTGAGGTCGATCCTCTTCGAGGGCTCCGCTAACGGCACATCGGGTTTTTGTGGGTTAGAAAAAAGTTCAATTAAGTTAGTGAGGAAGTCGGATGGTGCTGGTGCCGATCGCAGCGATCGCCAAATCACCAAATCAAACTCATTCTGTACCTGTTTTGCCAACTGCACCGACAGAGTTGTTTTGCCACTACCAGCCAAACCCAGCAGCGCTACCAGGCGACAATTATCTGATACAACCCACTGCTTTAAAGTAGTTAATTCTTCAGTCCGTCCGTAAAAAACCGAAACATCCGGTGCTTGGCCCCAATCTTGCTGTCGGTGCCCGTAAGCGTTGCCCTCGGAGAGGATCGGCATCTTGAATAGAGATCCTTTACCTCGGGGACTAAAATCCCTCCCTCCCTGCTCAGTGTGGTATGAAAACAGCAACTGATGCCTCAATTCCGACAGCTTTCCAGGGCCGTTCCCCCCGATCTGAAACTTTTTGTAAACTTCGCCGAGTCTTTTGCGAACCGCGATGTCGCTAATGCCAAGCTTGGTTGCGATCGAAGCCGTAGATTGACCGTCGAGAGCCATAAACACAGTTTCTAACTCGGCATCTGTGACGCCGCGCTGTTTGGCGATCGTTTGCACAAAGTTTTGAGGAATCGGAGTAGTCAAGGTAGGAATCTCGCCTATACTAAAAAAAATCTCTCTTCTATTATATTCTGTGAGTTCTCGCGGGCGAGCAATTGAATCGAATCTGCAAACGTTCAGCTTGCTTTTTGCTGTTTGGGCAGTTTTAGATATTTATACCCCCTTATCGATTGCGATACCAGTTTCAACAAAGAATGCAACTGTATGCCCGCGATCCAAACCCATACAGAATCAGTCATTCCCAATTCTTCAATTCTTTAATTATTTAATCTAAAAGGGTATGAGGAACCGGGAATCGATCGCCATTAATTGTTGCTATGTCCCTACCCGTAGAACCTATTGTAGGGTGGGTGGAGGCGCGGCCATTAATCTGTAGAACCAAAGGATAAATGTCCAATCGCGCCACCGCCCACCGCGAACCAACAACCGGGTAAATTCACAATTCTTCAAAGCAGCGCTTTATCAGCCAAAAACCTTCGCACTAGAGCGGTATTCTTCCGTCGAAACCAGCCGCCAACTCCCATCGCCCAAAAGTTCCAAAACCTGCTGGTGATATTTCACTAAACTCACTCGGTGACCGACACTCACCAATGTAGTTTTAGTTGCTTGCAACTGCTCGTATAAATGTTGCTCGTTATCCAAATCCAAAGCACTTGTCGCCTCATCCAAAATAGCATATCGCGGTGCCGTCAACAACAATCTAGCAAAAGCTAAACGCTGCTGTTCTCCCAGCGACAAAATCTCCGCCCAATCTAAATCCGCATCAAAACCGCCCAATCTTTCCGGCAAATCTGCTAAGTTTACTGATGCCAAAACATGGCGCAATTTTTCCTCATCAACCTCGCTGCTGCTGTTGGGATAGAGAAGTTGCGATCGCAAACTGCCCAAAATCATATAAGGACGCTGCGGCAAAAACAGCATTTCTTCGAGTTCCGGCCGCGCCAAACGACCCGTTCCTGAGTCCCACAAACCCGCAATTGCCCGCAGCAAAGAACTCTTCCCAGCACCGCTTTGCCCGACAATTAATAGTCCTTCTCCAGGCGACACGGCTACCGACAAATCCCTAATTAAAGTCTTTTGCTGCTGCGGAGTATCTAAAGTAACGTGTTCCAGTGTCAATTGCGAACTTATAACTGTATCGATTGTTCTGAAGTCGAGTTGAACCCCACTTTTTTTATCTCTTAAAGACTCATTAAACGTGGCTAAACGATTAATTCCCGCTGCAAATAAACTCAAGCTTTCAATCCTATATACAACCAAAGAAAAGGCATCTAACACCTGACGAAAAGCAAATTCAGCTTGAGTAATATCGCCGTATCTGATCTCACCTGCAAAGTAGATAGAAGCCAGGAATAAAGAGGGAATAATATAAGTTGCATATCTATAGCTAACTCTAAAATATCCCAGATTCCGCTGCCAACCAATTAGGAAATTAAAGTTCCGAACTGCTTCTAAAAATCGGTGTTTTACCTGAGCAGATTCCTGTGCTTCTCCCCGGTAAAAAGCAATTGATTCTGCATTGTCCCGAATGTGAACCAATCCATAGCGAAAGTCAGCCTCTCTGGAGAGCTGATTGAAGTTCAAAAATATCAACCTTTTGCCAAAAATTACCATGACTGCCGTGCCAAAGACAGCATAAATAATTAGTCCGATCGAAAGGCCTTTGGAAATAGACCACAGAATGCCTGTAAAAGAAATAATATCGATAACTGCCCCCAATATCAGCAGCAAAAACTCTAAACTTGTGCTAGTGAAAGATTTGATATCTTCAGCAATCCGCTGGTCGGGATTGTCGATTTCCTTCTGAGAGTTGATTTCGTAATAAGCGCGGTTTTGAAAATAGCTACCCAGGAAACTATCAGTCATCCACTCTCGCCAGTACAATCCCAGTTTATCTTGGGTATACCCGTAAATAACAACTATCGGGGTACCGATAATAAAAACTCCAGCATAAACCCACATAAACCGCCAAAAAGTAATCTGATCTTTTTCAGCCAGCGCTGTCGTAAAAAAATTACTAATATAGCTAATGACTACGTTAATTCCGCTAACAGACAGCGACAAAAATAGCAGCAGAGCTAACATTATCCACTGCTTCCAGCGCGGTATCAACTTGCTTCTGAAAAAGACAAAAGCAGCCAGCGGGAGAATTAGCATTAAACCAACGATCGCAATTGTCGGTGAGTAGATAATTCCTTTTATCAATGTAGCTAAGCCAGCCGCAACCCCGTTAAAAGCCTCTGGAAAAAAAACTTGAGCACCCAAACTGACAACACTGACAGCCACAAACATAGCAGCGAACAGAAATATCAACAACAGCGCCACTAATCCCAAAAATACCCTGCCTCCCCCAGGCTCTAAAGGATAAAAGTAAGGCTGAGCTATCGCAATAAATCTCTCCCACAACAGACGGTCAAATCGATTCATCTTTGCTTTTTACAGAACAACTTCGACTTTTCTAACATATCAAGTTTTATTACACATTGCGGCAGTAATTATTCAAGAGTTTAGGTAAAAAATTGGTATTACCGAAAGACTGACATAGAATTAGTCTTTCGCCAGTAGGATTTGAAGGCACTTATGCCCAAGACAATAAAAGCAAGAGTTTCAACAATTAAGAACGTTCTCATCGTCAGGCCCATTGCTACATTTGCAGAGCAATTAGGCCGGGAGATCAAAAAAGTTGGGACGTTAGTTGTGGAGCAAATCTTAAATTTCAAATCGATCTAGCTGGAAAAAGTCGCGCTGTCGCCGGCCAACTCCGGCTGCGATTGGCTGCTGTAAAACCGCTGGCTAATCCCTAAAATTACTTGTTTCATTACCCAATACAAAACAGCAATTACTACAAAAGTTACAGCCATTACTAAAACCGGACGCTTGCCAATCAAATCGTTCATTACGGTGTTAACCAGCGTATCGGGGTTAGTAACAATGTCCCAAGTGTTGAAGCGTATAAATCGCCCTAAATAAATGCCGATCGCCGAAAGTGCGTGTATAGTTATCTCCGTTGCCAGGATAAATTTACTCCAACCCTGTTGCTTCAAATAGTAACCCAAATTCATCACCGACAGCACGTAAGCCCCAAACCCGACCAGCATAAACACCAGATACTGCGGGATCAAAGCTAGTGTCACAGTCCACACCGAGTTCCCCTCTTTAATCTGCTCGATCAGGTGAATTATATCCGTTAAAACGTAGGGCGCATTCGGCAAAAATGCGATAAACCCGAAAAAACCGCCCCACCAGCGGAGAGAGCGAACTCCGCGCTGCTGCAGTACCCAGATGTCTACAGCCATCAGTGCCAGCGTAATCGCGATCGCCCCCAAAACGTAAGTTTTGCCCACATCTTGCACAATATGCTTCAGATAGAACAAAACATGGCGCGTGCTGGGCAAAAAAGTAGCGCCCAGGAGAAAGCCCGTACCCCACAGCAGCCAGCGCGATCGAGGTTTGCGGAACAGCCAAAAACTCAGACCCAGCGGTACTAAAGCCAAAAACAAATTCCAAGACATCCAGCGGACATTGTATCCCATTGCTTCCAGCGCTTCCAGCATTAATCCCATCATGTCAATTTTTATACAGTTAAAGGTTTGATGCAGCACCGCTTCATTCGCAGCTTCAGTCTATTTTAGTCCTTAACTTGTAGGGTGCGTCAGCCTATGGCTCCGGGCGCTGCGCCTGAAAATCAGGATCTGCTGACGCACCCTACCAGTGTGGAGTCAATCTAATATCTCAAATCTCAAATCGACTGACGCACCCTACCAGTGTGGAGTCAATCTAATATCTCAAATCTCACATCTCAAATCTCAAATCGACTGACGCACCCTACCACTGTGGAGTCAATCTAATATCTCAAATTTCAAACCGACTGACGCACCCTACCACTGTGGAGTCAATCTAATATCTCAAATCTAAAACTGACTGACGCACCCTACCACTGTGGAGTCAATCTAAAATCTAAAATCTAAAATCTAAAATCTAAAATCTAAAATCGCCTGACGCACCCTAAGCTGTTGTGGCATTTAAATAGAATGTCAACAAACAATTCGGTGTCTTGTGGGGTGTCTCGCCCGCCCTGAATATGCAATTTAAATGCGTGACAGCTTACTACTTATACACTTTGTCGATCGGAATCTCAATCTGAAAAGTCGTTCCGCATCCTATGGAGGAAATACACTTAATCTTGCCGTTGTGCTTTTCCACCACAATCGAGTGCGCGATAGACATTCCCAACCCCGTACCTTTCCCCACAGCTTTTGTAGTAAAAAACGGGTTAAAAATTCGATCGACTATCTCCTGAGGCATACCCGTACCGTTGTCCGAAATTTCCACCATCACAGTGTTCTGGGCTGTTACACGAGTGCAAATAGCAATCCGGCCGCTATGAGTCTCCGATCGTGGAACCGATAACTTTTGATATCGTTCTTCAATAGCATCAATTCCATTAGCAATAATATTCATAAACACCTGATTCAGTTGGCTCGCATAGCACTCCACCAGCGGCAGTTGCCCAAACTCCTTAATTACTTCAATTTCCGGGCGGCTGTCGCGACTCTTCAAGCGGTGCTGCAAAATTAACAAAGTGCTTTCAATTCCCGCGTGAATATCGACCGGCTTCATTGCCGATTCGTCCAGCCGCGAGAAATTTCTGAGGGACAACACAATTTGCCGGATGCGCTCGGTTCCTACCTGCATCGAGCCCACAACTTTTCTTAAATCCTCAGCCATGAAATCCAAATCTATCTCTTGAATGCGATCGAAAATTTTTGAATTAGGTTCGGGATACTCCTGTTCGTAAAGACTTACCAGATCGAGCAACTGTTTTGTATACTGGTTGAGATAATCAATGTTAGCGTGAATGAAGTTAACGGGATTATTAATTTCGTGAGCGATGCCGGCCACTAATTGCCCCAAAGAAGACATTTTTTCTGTTTGAATGAGCTGAGTTTGAGTAGAGCGCAATGACCGCAGCGCTGACTCTAAATCTCGAGCTTTTTCTCTTTCTCGTCCCTCGCTTTGCCGCAGTGCTTCCTCTGCTTGCTTGCGAGTCGTAATATCCTGGGAAACTCCAATTATTACCTTAGCCTGACCCTCCGCATTCCTACTAAAAATAGTATCCCGACTTTGCAGCCACAAAAATTGACCGTCTGCTGCCCGTATCCGGTACTCAATTTCCCTAGTTTCGCCATCTTCAATTACTCCAAAGCTCGCGAAATGTTTCATGATTTTAGGCAAATCTTCCGGGTGTATTAACTGAGGAATGAGTGACGAATCCATCGCTGTAATTTCGTCGCTGGTATAGCCCAAAAGCGCGAACATAGAAGTATTAGTGTAGATATTTCGCTCTTCTTCCAAGTCGTAGAGATACAAAATACCGGGAGTAGCATCGGCTACTTTTTTAATGAACTGCTGGCTTTCTTGCAAAGCTAACTCAGCTTGCTTGCGATCGGTAACATCAACAGCGATGCCGTCCCAAAAACAAGCGCCGTTTTCTTTAGCTTCAGGACGGGAAACTATCTGAAACCAGCGAATCTTGCCTGAAGGTAGCACCATCCGTCCTTCCCACTGCCAAGGTTGCAAAGTCTGGGCAGAAATAGCAACAGATTCGTCATGATTTTGGAGGTCGTCGGGATGAATCAAATTTCTTACCAAAGCCGCATTTTGCAGAACATCTTCGGGTTCTAACTCCAAAAGTTCTCGGCAAGCAGGACTTATGTAAGGAAAACTGAAAGACCCATCTGCACGCAACAAATATTGATAAATTATTCCCGGCAAATTAGCAGACAGCTTTTGGTATCTTGCCTCGCTTTCCCGCAGTGCTTCCTCTGCTTGTTTGGGTTCCGTGATGTCAGTAATTGAACCAACCATGCGGACTGCTTTTCCAGATGCGTCCCACAAAGCTTGTCCCCGACTCAATATCCATTTGTAGGCGCTATTGTAGCACCAGCAGCGGTATTCGACGATGTAATGCGGCGTTTTCTTGTTTAAATGGTCTTGGAGAGCTTGCATTACTAAGGCTAAATCGTCGGGATGCGTGCCCTTGTTCAATTCGTCAAAGTAATCGAGAATGGGGCTGTGTTCGTCGTCTCCGGTGATTTCCTTAAATCTATCGGACAGGAATAGTTCCCCTGTTTGCAAGTTCCAGTCCCAAATGCCGTCATTGTTGCCTTTGAGTGCTAACTGCCAGCGTTCTTCAGTTTGCATCAATTGAGCAGTTCTCTGTTTGACTCTATTTTCTAGTTCTTGATTGAGTTGTTTGAGACTTTCCTCTGCCTGGTTGCGTTCGATCGCAATTCCTGCTAAATTCATCGCCGCTTCTATCAATTGCATATCAAAATTTTTGGGCGGGCGCGGTTGGGAATAATACATTCCAAAAGTTCCCAAAACTTGACCCTGAGATGAGAAAATAGGAGTAGACAAGCAAGATCTCAGTCCAAAACTCAAGGCTAAATCTCGATAATTTTCCCATAAAGAATCGCTGGCAATATCTGTAACGATCACCTGTTGGCGGGTAAAGGCAGCAGTGCCGCAGGAGCCTACATCCGGGCCGATGGCTCTGCCATGAATAGCAGCATTGTAACTGTCGGGCAAACTGGGCGCGGCTCCGTGCAGTAAATGTTCGCCATCTGGAGCTAGAAGCAATATCGAACCGATGACATCTCTAGATTGCTGTTCGATAATTTCAACTAAAGTATTTAAAGTATCGCCAAGAGGAGCGCCCTTAGCAATCATTTCTAAAATTTGTTTTTGACCGGTCAACCAACTTTCAGCTTGCTTGCGCTCCGTAATGTCGCGGGCAACCCACAGAACCGTGTTTTCTTTCATTGGCGAAATGGTAGCGGCAAACCACTTTTGTAAGCTGGCAATTTCCAGGTTATATTCAAAAGTACAGGTTTGATTTGTAGCGAGGGCGGTGCGAATTTCCTCCAGAAAAAACTTTACCGTTTCTGGAGCGAATAAATCGTTAATTTTTTTACCGGCAAATTCCGCCGTCGGCTTGTACAATAATTGGGGATTGGTCGGGGCAACTTTCAGGAACCGTCCCTCAATATCGATCTCGAAAATTACGTCGTTCATGGCAGCGAACAAAGCTCGAAGTTCCGATTCAGAAGCTTGCAGGGCGATTTCAGCTTGTTTGCGATCGCTAATATCCGTCCCGATACAAAGCAGTCCTGCCACATTTCCCTTCGCATCTAGTAAAGGTTTATTTGTCCACGCTATCCACACCCTTTCTCCATTGCTGCGGATGTTTTCATTTTCGTTTTGGAAGTATTTTTCCTGCTGTGCCAAACAGTCTCGAATCTTTGTCGCGAGGTCACTTTCAAATAAATCTGTTTTGGGTATAATTGTGCCGATCGCACTTTTGCCGATGATTTCGGCTTCTGAATACCCGAAAAAAGTTTCAGCACACTCGTTAAAAAAAGTAATGTTGCCTTCACTGTCTAACTGCACAATCATGCTGTTAGAATTCTCAACCAATTGCCGGTACTTAGCTTCGCTTGCCCGCAGCTTCACAGGGCCATACACCCATGTAAAAACCGCCACCCCGCTGAAAACAGCCAGCAAGCCGCCTCCAAATAGCAGCCACCCCCGAAACGGCGAATTCGCACGCCATCCCCCCGCCGGAATTGCTGCCAACTGCCAGGAACCGTTGGGCAAAGTGACTTCCAGCAGCACGGGATTGTTCTGAAAAATTGACCCGTCACCGAAAAACACTGCGCCGGATGCTCCCCTCCCGTCTTTGCCCCGCAGAGAGTATTGCAGCTTGGCCGAGGAGTCGTTGAGTCCCGCTTCCTCAATTACAGTATTTTTGTCGATAATCAGGCTTGTCAAGCCCCAGTAAACTGCTGTTTCGGGATCGGCGCCGGAGGCTGTGAGAAAAATGGGCGATCGGCTGATGAACGTCATGTCCCCCTCCAATAATTTCACGGGCCCTGCAAGCAAACTTTTTTTGGTGTCGATGACATCTTTGACCATTTGTCGGTGTTCGGGTAGCGCCGTCAAGTCCACCCCGAGCACCCCTTCATTTCCCTCCCGCGGATAAATGTAAGCGATCGTCGTGCCTTTAACTAAATTTATGGCGCGAATGCCGGTTTGCTGTGCCACCAGAATTCTCGCCGTCGCTGCAAACTCCGCTTCGGTGATGTTTGGGTTGTTGGAAACGTAAGCCACCAAACCCCGGCTCAGAAATAGCCGCGAATTTAAAGAGCTTTCGAGCTTAGAACGGACCGTGCTGAGCCGATCGAGCGTCGTAGCGCGGTTGTACTGCAAAAACCGCTGTTGTTCCGATCTATCTAAAATGCCAACTCCCACCAAAATTGCTAGTGATGCCGAAATTGCGGCTAAATACGGTGAAATTTGGAACTTTTTAACCTTAAAGTATTCCATCTGCAGGCGGTTAAGGTATATTTTTACGTCTTTAGACAGATATAGTTTAGTTTCATTTATCTAAGCAGATGCAAGATTTCCGGGATACCGGGCTTCTCGCAAGCGGGCGCGAGTTGTTTGTGTTCTAGGAGGCCCGCCGAACGTCGGCGAGAGGCAAGCCTCTCACCATCAATTCTCTGGAAAAAGTTTTAAATATACCATCGACTGACCGAAAGTAATGTGGTCATAAGCCCCCGGATTCATTCCGAAAGCAGGCTCAGGACGGATCGATCTAAAATCTAAAATCTAAAATCTAAAATTGGTTGACTCGCCATTTATCGGGTAGGGTGCGCGCTGCTTCACCCTACTCGGTGGGGTGCGCGCACCCGAAACACGGGAGTTATTGGCTAAAATAGGGTTAGCAATAATTTTTTTCAGCGCTGGGCGCGAATCATTCATAGGGGCAATTTGATGCAAGAACAGTTGATGGAAGCGATCGCACCTTACCGCGATCGCGTAGATTATCTAGAAGTTCGCCTCGAACAAAGCGAGTCAACTGCGATTAGTTTTCGCGGCCCTCAGTTAGATGCTGTCAACCGCAGTTTTAGTCTCGCCGGCGGCATCCGCGCCTGTCACAAAGGCGGCTGGAGTTTTGTAACTTTTAACGGTTTAGCTGAGTTAAAAGACCGCATTGAAGAAGCTGTAGTGCAGTCTCGTTTGGTGGGCAGCGAAAAAACTCTACTAGCAGATGTCACCCCGATTCAAGATTATGTAGCGGTGGAATTGGGCCGCGATCCGCGCTCTATTACTTTAGCCCAAAAGCGGAAATTGCTCGAATCTTACAACCAGTTGCTGTTAGATTACGACCCGCGAATTCAGACGACAATGACTGGTTACAGCGACAGGTTCGGAATTACTTATTTTGTGAATTCTCAAGGCACTTGCATCGCTCAAGAGCGCTTGGACGTGACCGGGCGTTTCGGGGCGATCGCCCGCGGCGAGGGTGGTGTCGTCCGCCAAGGGTTTGAGTCGATTCATTCGCGATCGGATTACGATGTCTTGACAAATATTGAAGATCGTGTTAAAAGTGCTGCCGTTCGAGCAGTGGGCCAACTAGAGGCAAAATCGGTAAAAGGCGGTCAGTATCCGGTGATTTTAGACCCTTATTTGTCGGGGGTTTTTATTCACGAAGCTTTCGGGCATTTGTCGGAAGCAGACGGCATTTACGAAAACCCGAAAATGCAGGAATTGTTGACTTTGGGCAAGCCGGTGGCGATCGAACAATTGAATGTAATTGACGACGCAACTGTACCGGGATTGCCGGGAACTTTGAAATACGACGACGAAGGCGTGCCGGCTCAGTGCAAGCATTTAATTAAAAATGGAGTTTTAACGACTCGAATGCACAATCGCGAGACTGCGGGCAAAATGGGCGAAAGTCCGACGGGAAATGCCCGGGCTCTGAGCGCTACTTTTATGCCTTTGGTGCGGATGACTAATACTGCGATCGAGTCTGGCGAACATTCTTTTGACGAAATGGTTGCCGACATTGACGAAGGAGTGTATGCAGTGCGGATGTTGGGAGGACAAACCAACGGCGAAATGTTTACCTTTGCGGCGGCTCAAGGTTTTATGATTCGCGACGGCAAATTGGCCGAACCGGTGAGCGATGTCACTTTAAGCGGCAATGTATTTCAGACGTTAAAAGATATTGAGTCTATAGGAAACGACTCGGTTTATGCCTGCGGCGGTTGCGGTAAAGGCGGCCAGAACGGTTTGGCCGTAAGTGTCGGCGGCCCCCATTTGCGCATTAAAAATGTTGTAGTCGGAGGAAGGTAATCCTTAGTCATTAGTCATTAGTCATTAGTCATTAGTCATTAGTCATTAGTCATTAGTCATTAGTCATTAGTCATTAGTCA
>NZ_JAUBTO010000159.1:0-17645 GCF_036702495.1 Microcoleus sp. C2D2
GCCCGTCCTTTTTGGACGGGCGGGACGCCCATCCCACAAACTTGTGGAAGTTATTTAATTCTCATTCCTGACTTCATAACTTACGCAAAAAATGGTTCAATCCGCTATTGGTAGAGTCTCTGTGCGCGGCCCGGCGCACCCTACAGATAAAGTTTGTGCGTCCTCGACTGTTCCCTCTTCCTTCTTTCTTCTGACTTCTCCATAAAAAACCCCGGTTTCTTGAAGAAACCGGGGTTTTTGCTACCAACTAAGAGAGGAGTGAAAAGTTAACAGGTAGTGGTTGCCGGAATTCTGCATTTCTCGCACAACCCTCTAAACCAAACTACGGGCAAATTCTTGTTGCAGCTTCTTTAAAGCTGTCTCATTTCCTCTTCAAGCACCCGAACCAAATCTTGGTTCCCACTGGATCTCGCTACTTCTATGCGGTGCATCAGTTGCTTGTGAATGTTAGCGCGGTGGGTTTCTGCTACTTTTTTTACGTTTTGACGATTTGTGTTCATGGTGGACGTTCCTTATATTGATTTTGGTGTACCTGCTACTTCTCTAATATAGCGCTAAATTTCAAAAAGTATCTAAATTTACCAAAAATTTACAGTTGTTGACCGATCGACCACAATAGTGTATAGTCATCGCCATAAGTCAATAGAGATATCTTGACAATAAAAAAAAAAGGCAGAAGCAAGGAGCTGCATTCGGCAGAAAGCTAGAGCTGCAGAACGCTAGACTGCATTCGGCAGAAAGGATTCGGCATAAGTATAAATTCTCCCCACCTCCCAACATTTACTCGAAGGGTAAGGTACTTATGGCGCACCCAACATTTACTCAAAACTCAAAACTTCCTGCAGCGCCTCTACCAACTGCTGAAGGTGTGCGAGCTCGTGAGTTGCCATCAGCGAAATCCGAATTCGACTCACGCTTACAGTCGGAGGCCGAATCGCGGCAGCAAAAATACCCATCTCCTTGAGTTTGCTGCCGACTGTTAAAGCGGAGGCTGCATCTTTTAACGGAAGACTGAAAATTGGGGAGAGGGAATTGCTAATTGGTAATTGGTGATTGGTAATCGCGCAATATTTGAAAGTTTCGATATTTTGTCGCAACCGAACTCGGCGTTCTGGTTCTTGCTGTACAATTCTCACAGCTTCCAAAGCAGCCGCCGCGTCAGCAGGCGTCAATGCTGTAGTATAAATCCAACTCGGAGCTCGATTGCGCAGAAAATCAATTAAAGCAGCAGAGCCCGCAACGTAGCCGCCCAAACTTCCCAAAGCTTTGCTGAGTGTCCCCACTTGAATCAGCGGTGTTCCCGTACACCCGAAATGTTCTGCACAACCGGCACCGCTAACACCGAAAACTCCTGTAGCGTGAGCTTCATCTACTAATACCATGCAGTTAAATTTTCCGGCCAAAGCTAACAACTGCGGTAGCGGACACAAGTCCCCATCCATGCTAAAGACGCTATCGGTAATAATTAAACACTTGCGGTATCTCGCCCGATTTTGCTCTAACTTGGCTGTTAAATCCTCAAGATTGCAATGACTGTATTCTAGGGCAGTTGCACCGCTGAGTGCGGCTCCGTTTTTCAGGCTCGAATGGTTGTACTTGTCAGATAATATTAAATCGCGCTTGCCGACAACGGATACGATCGCCCCTAAATTCGCCAAATATCCGGAACTGAATACTAAAGCATCTTCAGTTTGTTTTAAATTAGCAATAGCCTGTTCTAGCTGTTGGTGCAAATCGCGGTGTCCGCTTAGCAACCTCGAACCCGTCGCACCCGTACCAAATTCCTTAGTTGCAGCCATAGCTGCTTGAATTAACCTGTCATCGCCGGCAAGTCCGAGATAATCGTTGCTGGCAAAGTTAATCAGCCGACGGGCTGCTAATTTTACCACAGAACCGGGGGAACTTTCGATCGATTGTGGCGATCGATGCCAATGGGCGCGGCGAATAGTGTCGAGGGACTTCTCTATCCAAGCGTAAGGGTCAGGGTTCATATTGGAAAGCGATCGGGTAATAAGTTATATTGTCTTATAATCATTCCTTGCCGATCGCAGAAGCATATGCCACTCACTAAAAAATACAGATTAGTCACCCGCAGCGATTTTGACGGTCTTGTCTGTGCCGTTTTGCTCAAAGAACTCGATATTATCGACGAGATTAAATTCGTGCATCCTAAAGATATGCAGGATGGAAAAATCGAAATAACAAATAACGATATTAGCACTAATTTACCCTATGTTGAGGGAGTTCATCTAGCTTTCGATCACCATTTCAGCGAAACTCTCAGACACGACAAAATCAAAATCAACCACATCATCGATCCCTATGCAGCTTCCGCAGCTAGGGTGTTGTACAAATATTATGGAGGTCAAGCAAAATTTCCTGATATTTCCGAGGCGATGATGGAGGCAGTTGACAAATCAGATTCCGCTCAATTTGCCCAAGAAGAGGTTCTGCATCCGGAAAAATGGGTGCTGTTAAACTTCATAATGGACGCCCGTACCGGGTTGGGAAGGTTTAAAGAATTTACGGTTTCCAATTATCAGTTAATGATGCAGTTAATCGATTACTGTAAAAATCATACCATCGAGGAAATATTGCAGCTTCCTGATGTGAAAGAAAGAGTAGACCTCTACTTCGAGCAAGAAGAAAAATTTAAATATCAACTACAGCGCTGCGCCCAAGTTTATAATAATTTAGTTGTTTTGGATTTGCGCAACGAAGAGGTGATTTATGCGGGGAATCGTTTTGTAATTTACGCTTTGTTCCCCGAGTGCAATATATCTATTCACGTACTTTGGGGACTGAAACAACAAAATACTGTTTTCGCAGTGGGTAAGTCAATCTTTAACAAAACTTCTCAAACTAATATTGGGCAGTTAATGTTAAAATATGGTGGCGGCGGACACCAGAATGCCGGAACTTGTCAGATTGAGAATGATAAAGCTAGTAAAGTTTTGAAAGAGTTAATTGCCCAGATACAGCAAAATGGTTAAATTGGCTTTATCTTTTTTGCAGTCAGGACTTGAGTCTTTGATTATTTTAATTTTCAGGGCTAAAGTCCTTACTAGAAAAGGGGATTTTCTGGACTAAAGTTTTTACTGCAAACGGGAATTTTCTGGACTGAAGTCCTTACTGCAAACGGGAGTTTAGTCCTCAAGGTTTTGAGCTGGCGGGTTCTGGGCATTGAGATTTTCTGAGCTCTTGCCTTTGACTGGCGGCAAATGGTCTACCAAACCCATCTCAAAAGCGATATCCGGCAACTCATCAGCGTTATATTTTCCTGGCTCAAACAATCGCCCAGGAGTAAAACAAGGCTGTTTCAATTGTACCACTTCCCCGGGTAAAAACATTCCCCTAAACATTTTGCGTTCGAGTCCCATAATTTCCGCTCCTAAAACAATTCTCGCATTAATCTTAGCAATTTTTGAGCCGCAGCTTCCCAATTAAATAGATCCGCCGTTTCTCTAGCTTTTTGAGCTACCTGAAAACGCATCGGGTCTTCAACAATTTTTCGCAACTGTTGGCGAACAGACTGAACATTTGGTTCTGCCCAATGAGGAGCATTTCTGATTTTTAGATTCTGAGTATCGTAACACTTTCCGACGGGAATTAGATTGTAAGCAATGGGATAGCAGTTATCAGGATTGGCGTACTCAGTCGGGCCGCCGTACATAGTCATAGCGACGGGCAAACCGGCAGCAAAGGCATCCAAAATTTTAATCGCAAAACCCTCGCCGCGAAACGGAGCTAAAAAAGCATCGGCTGACAAGTATAAATCAGCTAGTTCTGCTTTATTACAAAATTTAGGGACGATCATAATTTTTGACTTTAACTTGCCGATGTGTTTTTCGATATTGAGGATATGTTCCACTATAACATCTGGATTTTTGCCACCATCTTTGATAATTAACTCTACGGTGGAATCATTTTTAAACTCTTCACAAAAAGCTTGAATGGCGAGATCCGTGCCAAATCTATACAAATCAAAAGAATTGGTCATGTGCAGAATATACTTTACATCTTTTGGGGTTTTTTGCGGTCTGGGAACATAGAGTTGCGAGATTAAAGGATTGAAGCCGAGAGGCATGACTGATACGTTGGCCGCCGGACATCCAGCATTAATTAAAACGTTTTTAGAATATTGGCTGACGGCTAGTTTGTGGGATAAGTTATTGACAGCATCGTAAATCCAGTAATCATAATCCTCAGTATTTTGAGCGAATTCGTAATTGATCGCAAAAAGTTCTAAGTTGAGATGACCGTTGAGTTCTTTTAAAAAATAAGGTTTCCAGTAATGAGACCATTTTATGTGAAATAAATCTGATGGTGCGGTGTTCATCCACTTCTCTAGCAGGTCGTTTTCTTCGGGTGTGGAATTGCGGGTGAGGTGAGAGGCAATTGTCGAAGGTTGGACGGAAATAGGAATTCCCATTTTGTCTAAGGTTTTTGCCAGGGATAGGGTAATGTCGGCGAAGGAGTTAAATTGTTGAAAGCTAACGTTAAAGTGAACCATATTTATTGGGAATGGGGCATTGGGCATTGGGCATTGGGCATTGGGCATTGGAGGCAGAGCCTCCGGGTATGTATTCCCAGGCAGAGCCAGGGAACAAGACTAATAATTAATAACTAATAACTAATAACTAATGACTAATGACTAATGACTAATGACTAATGACTAATGACTAATGACTAATGACTAATGACTAATGACTAATTGGCCGATCGCACTAAAATGACTGTACAGTCGCACCCGCGCGCCACAGCTTCCGGGATGTTCCCCTGAATCACCTGCTTCAGCAGCCCTTCGCGGCTAGCTCCCAGGACGATCGCATCGCACCGATCGTTCTGAGCCAAATCAATTAAAGCATCAGAAACCGATTGAGCGCAAACCGAAGTCGCTACGATCGAACAGCTAACCCGGCGCTGGATAAACTCCGCTGCTTGCTTTAATTCGCGGCGATCGGGTTCAACAGAAGGCTGGTGAACCTGACACAATTTAATCTCCGGTACAGCACTCGCAGCCACCAAAGCCGGTAGCAGCCGCAAAGCGGCAGCTTGCTTGTAACCTCCGCGAATAGGTACCAACCAGCGCTGCAAACCCATCAGCGTGTGCAGCCCCAATTCTGGCCCTGGAATGTCTGAATTCGGCGGGGAAAGTTCAGTCTCTGGAGTCGCTGATGAATCTGAGGATCTCGCCCGGGGATTCTCGGCGCCGTCAACTTTTTCGGGATTTAACTCCCATTCTATAGACGCATATTTCCGCCCGCTGAAAGGGGCGGAAAACTCATTTTTTTTGCGTTTTGCTAATAGTTTTTCGCTCCACTTCACCAAAACTACTTCGCAGCCTGCTTGCCGAATTACGGTATCGACTACATCGCCAAAAATGCGTTCTTTTGTGGAAAGTTCGCCTTGCCAGCCCATCAAAATTAAATCGATGTGGCGCTCCCTAATTGTCTCCAAAATCGCGTTAGGCACGTCATGAGCTACCCGTATTTGAGTGTGGACCGGTAAGTTCCAATTGCGAACAATTCGCTCGGCCTGTTGCAGCAGGCGGCGGCTTTTGGTTGTCCGCACTGCGCTTTCTGAGGGGGAACTGTTGCGCGGTACTAAGATGATTTGCAGGCATTCTAATTCGTAATTGCGATCGCGCGCAATCGCCGCGGCCAGCCGCAGCAAAGCGGGTGCTGTTTGGGGGTTGGAAAGCGGCACTAATAAACGACCGTTTCCGACTTGCGGAGCCCTGGTTTGATAGACGACATAGGAAGGTTCTGGATGCGGGCCCTGGGTTGTTTCTCCGCTGAGGCGATCGGATTCAACTCGGATAATGTCGCTGCGGGTAATAATTCCTACCAAACGGCGGCCTTCTATGACTGGCAAACGGCTGATATTGTAGTTGTTGAGCCTGTACAATACCTCGCTTAAAGTATCCTTTGCTTTGACTGCGATCGGGTGTAGAGTCATAAATTCTTTGAGCAGCGAGTTTCCGGAAAAATTGCGCTCGCTGGCATTTGCCAAATCGGTTTGACTGACAATTCCGACTAATTTGCCATCTTCAACGACTGGAAATCCTCGGTGGTGCGATCGCGAAAATGCCTGCATCACTTCATCGAAAGTCAGCAGACTTGAAAGAGTTTCAACTCGGCGCTGCATCACGTCATCTGCGTGCAAGTCGCTCAAAGTATTGCTGGCAGCTTTTGCCTGCGTCAGTTGAATGCCGTTAAACTCCAAAAGGCGATCGGACAAAGAGCCACTGTCCACCTTTTCCGCGACCAAATAAGCAACTACAGAACAGATCATCAAAGGCAGCACTAATTTAAAATCCGCCGTAATTTCAAACACAATTACTACCGCAGTAATCGGCGCTCTAGAAACCGCGCAAAAAAACGCTCCCATTCCCGCCAAAGCGTAAGTTACCGGCAAACCGACGCCCAGGGAATCAGCCTGCACAATGCCCACCATGTGACCGAGTGCAGAACCCATAACTAGGGAAGGAGAAAACAATCCTCCCGGAGCTCCAGAAGCAGCGGAAATAATTGTCAGAAAAAAGTGAGCTACAAAAGCAATTAAACTCGTTATGCCGCTTGCTTCCCCGGTCAGCAGAAACTCCCGCAAACCCGTATTGTTGCGGAAACTTTCTGGGAGAAAAGCTATTACTGAACCGCAGATTATGCCAGCTAGAGCCACTCGCGCGGGCAAAGCTAATTTGAGCGAGCGCTTGTTAAATTGCAAACTAGCA
The DNA here is from genome assembly GCF_036702495.1 of Microcoleus sp. C2D2. NCBI lineage: Bacteria > Bacillati > Cyanobacteriota > Cyanophyceae > Oscillatoriales > Microcoleaceae > Microcoleus > Microcoleus sp. C2D2. The sequence continues at coordinate 6,737 of NZ_JAUBTO010000159.1, forward strand.
ATAATCCCTTTGGTGAACAAAGCTCCCAGCAATCCCGCTAAAACTCCTAACAGTATATAAAACGGGATTTCCTGAGCATCAAAACTGGTTTGGTACGCGCGAAGGTTCAAACTTAAACTATCGCCGCCCAAAAGCTGCGAGACAACTGCACCGATAAATGAAGCGATAATTGCAGTCCCTAAAGTCAATCCCGAAACGTCGTGCAGCAGTTCTTCAACTACAAACAAAACTCCTGCAATGGGAGCATTGAAACCAGCAGCCAATCCTGCCGCAGCACCGCAAGCAATCAATTGTCGGCGGTAGTCTGGGGAAGTTGGCATCAAGTGACCTATCCAGCCGGCCAAAGATGCTCCTATTTGCACAGTGGGGCCTTGTCTGCCTAAAGTTAAACCGGAACCAACTGCTAAAATAGTGGCCATAAGTTTGGCGACAGCTACTCGCAAATCTAAGGAAAGATTGACTCCGCCGAGAGCAGCTTTGACGTGAGGAATGCCACTGCCTGCAGTTTCGGGAGCAAAACGCTCAACCAAGAAACCTGTCAGCAACCCGCCGCATAAACCGACGCCCGGAAGTAATATCCAAGCTGGAATTACTGTCGAGGTAGCAACTCGCCAACTGCCCAGCCATCCGACTCCTGATTTGAGCAAAACCCCAGCGAGTCCTGAAATTAAACCGATCAGACAAGCTTCAAAAATAGCGAGGCGTTTCGGCCGTAAAAACAGTTGAGATTTGATGACCCTGGAAGGTTCCCTAAATTGTTTAGGGATAGTTATATACGGCATAAATAGCGTAGATAGTCTGAGAATTGTCTGCTCGATCGCACTTTAGCAAAAAATCCTTCGATACTTACCTGAAATCTGCTGTAATTCCGATGCTACCGGATTTGATGTCTATCTGCGATTTTTTTTAAGCTGTTGTGCATTTAAATTGTATATTTCGAGTCCCGATCAAAAATCGTCAAATCCTCTCCCCCTCTCCCCTTCACCCCCTCTCCCTCTCTAATACCATAGGCAATCTAGATGCAACACAGCTTACCCTATAGCCTCCACCAATGTTTTCAAATCCGGCACTTCCCAGTCTGGCTGGCCGCTGGCCGGCAGTGTCGCCCCAAATCCTGTTTTCTCGTGTCTGCGATTTACCCAAACTGTTGATATTCCCATTGATGCGGCGGGTACAATGTCGTGATATATACTCTGAGCAACGTGCAGCAGTTTTTCGCAAGGAATTCCCATTGTTTCTAGGGCGATTTCAAAGTTGCGAGTTGACGGTTTGTACGATCGCACTTGTTCTGCTGTAATCAACCAGTCTAATTCGACCTTTAAATGTTTTGCCGTATCGGCAAACAAATCGTCATCAATGTTGGAAATTACCGCCAGTTTGTATTTTTGCTTGAGTGCTGCCAAAGCTGCGACTGTATCCGGGAATGGCTGCCAATTTTTGATGGACTCACTCAAACACTTGAGTTCTGTTTCTGTCGGTTCAAAATTAAACCTTTTACCGAATTGTTGCACTATTTGTTGCAATATTTCCCTATATTTGATATAATTATCTTGGGAGTTTTCAAATTCAGATTCAAATTCAGCAAACAGCTCTAAAGTTGCGTCATCGCTCAAATCTATCTTGCGACTTGACAGCAATTGTCTCAAGACTGGCAGTATTCCGCTTTCCCAATCTATGAGAGTGCCGTAGCAGTCAAAACTTACAACTTCAAATTGATTAAAATCTAACATCTGTCATTGCTCCTATTCTACGGTTGATATTCAGCAAATATTTCAATTTTTCCGATAATATTGCGATTAAATTCTGCCAAGTCTTCTGCCGGAATCCAATATTCTTTGTGAATCGAACTGCCGACGGTTTGGACGGAATAGTTTTTTAAGAATTCAGCCAAAACTTGAAATTGGGTTACATAGCCAAAATATCCCGATGCTGCATCTTTTGTATTCCAATCCCGCGCAATTTTTATGGCGTATGCTTTGTAGAGTACGGGATAAAACATAGGCTGAAAAGGCAGCCGGGGCGGAAATGCCAGGAAATCGCTTTCTTTAATTAATTCCATTTCTTTTTTGCCGACGGCTCGGAATAGGGTAACAGTTTTTTTATCAGATTTATTGATATTTTTAAACCAAGCTTTCCAGCCGTCCCAATTGTGAACTATTTTAGCCAATTCAGTATAACCGGCGGCACGGGGATGGGAACCGTCATTTTCGGTAACCTCTTTCGACCAAAATTCTGATTTTTGCAGAGGAGTGCAAATATCTAAATAAGGCACGTTTAACTCGCTGCAAACTTCCGAAAAATGTTCGGATAAATTGGCTATTCTGATTGTGCGAGCGGCATCATTAACTGGCGGTGGACCTACCATTAAAACGGGAAATAATTCTTTAGCCGACTTGAGAATATAGCGGAGGTTTTCAATTGATTTTTCAAGTTCGACGCGAGTTTTTCCATTTTCTAGGTAAGTGTCGTTGACGCCAAAGGAAAATACTATTCTGCCGTCGCCGTAGTGAGGCAAGCGGCCAGAAATTTCGCTGAACCACCGAGTTTCTATATCAGCACTGGTTTCTCCCCGCACTCCTAAATTATAATGAGTAATATCCTGTCTTTGCCCGCCGCAAGCGGCCGCGCAAATTCGTCCTGTCCAACCAAGATATGTTGGATCGCCCGTACCGTTTACGAAAGAATCGCCAATAAAACAAATACGCATAATTATTTGAGATTTGAGAGGTTGAATTTATGTGTAGGATGCGTAATGGCTCAAATTTGATCGAGGAATAGAGGTTTAGACTCTAAGAGAATACCCGGCAGTTGGGCTAGATAATTGATAGTTGGGAATGGGGAATTTGCTAGTAAGTTTAAGTTTTAAATGTTGAGTTTGGCAGGTAAAAATTTTTAACTTAAGATTCCCAATTTAAAACTCAAAAGTTTATTACCAATTACCGATTCCCGATTCCCGATTACCAATTCTCGATTAGTTTTTGCCGATGACGGACAATCCCTCTACAATTACAGATGGTGTGTGGCAAGAACCGTTCCACTCGGAGTCTCCTCCCAATTCTACTAATTGTTTGAGGACGCTGTAAACGTTGCCGGCTACCATTGTGTCTTTGATTCGGCCGACTATTTGACCTTTTTTAACTCGGTAGCCGAGATCGACGTTAATCGAAAAATCGCCGGAAATTCCGGCACTGCCGCCAAGCATTTGATCGACTACAATTCCGTCGTCTAATTGAGCGATTAAATCGATTAGCGAAAGCGAACCTGGTTTAATCAAAACATTGAACAAACTCGGCGTGGGATAGCTGCCCAGACCCGGGCGAAATCCGTTGCCGGTAGTGCCGCTACCCAAGGCTCGACCGGTGGTGCGATCGGTATAAAATAGCTGCAACACTCCTTTGTTGATAAAGACGATCGCCCGAGTGGGAGTACCTTCGTCGTCAAAGGGACAGCTATAGGGCCCGATATCCGGCTGCTGCGAGAGGGTGACAAGCGGCGATGTCACTTGAGATCCCAAACGATCGTTCCAAGGCGAAGCGCCTTCGAGTACCTGTTTGCCGTTCAACGCCGCACAGACAGTCCCCCACAGTAAATCGGCAGCTTTGGCTGTAAACAGCACCGGCACGCGGCCCGTGGGGGGGGCTACATTGTCTTTCGCCCATTCCAAACGTTGCAAAACTCGCCTGGCGCTGGTGTTTAAGTCGAGGGTGCCGCGTTCGGTTTCGCCTTCCCAAACGTTGAGGAAATCTTCTCCCCGCACTAATTCTGCTGACAAGTAACCGCTGAGGGTGGTGTCGGTGTGACTGGAATCCAAGCCTCTGGTGTTCAGCAAGCGGGTGCTTTCGATTTCGCAGTCGAGTTCGGCGGTGCAGAGGCTTTCGGGATAGGCTTCGCGGACGATCGCGATCGCCTCTTTTCCCCAGTTTACTAGCTGTTCGGCAGGCACCGACACTCCGCGATCGGGATAAACAACTTTCTCACCGGTGCCGAGTTCGATGGTTTCCGGTTCATTGAGTTGCGAAAGCGCGATCGCCCTGTCCACCAAAATTTGCGGTTCCACCGGCCCGTAGGCCACCGCCAAACCCGGCCGCCCGTCCCGCCACAGCCGTAGGGCAATGCCTTCTGCTTGGGCAGTTTCTAGCTGTTTGAGGCGGTTTGCTTCAAAAAAGACCGGCCGCGAGAGCGATTGCGATTCCAATACCTCAGCAGCTTCGGCCCCTGCTTTGGTGGCTAATTCTAGCAGTTGTTCTGCTGATTGGTAATTGGTCATTGTTGTCGGTGGTTGGTAATGGGCGATTCGATTTTCGATTTTCGATTTTCGATTTTCGATTAAAGAATTGGCAATGACTTACTGGATATGGGTTGGGAGCACGAGCCTACATTTAGATTCTTTTGGGAAACTGGCATAGCCTTTCTCAGTAACATGAGGTGCTATCGCAGCCTCCGTGGGCATAGGGCATAGGCCTGGTGTGGGCATCAGTTGCGAGCGGTGTGTACCTCATTTTATTGAGAACCGCTATATAATTGGGGATAACAAGATGCTGCGCATTTGTGATTATTTGCATCTTGTCCAAGCCTTAGCGTCGATTTGAGATTTGAGATTTACTCCACAGATGAATCTTGGATCTTGAACTAGAATCTAAAATTGCGATCTCTCCACGACAGGAGTCTGGGGCTTGGAACCGTTTTTGGGCGGGGTCAGAAACCAGCTTTCTTGCTGCAGGTCAAATCTCAAAGCCGAGATTTTTTCTCAAAAAAACTGGTTGGTTAAATCTAATTGAGAATGCTGCCAGATATCAGTTATTGCCAAGCGAGCGACTAAATAGTTAGTTCGTGCAGCAGCCAAAATCCTGCGAAAGATTCCGATTCGGGATTTGACTGAATTGCTAAGAAATGTACTTTTTTTGCTTGCTTTTTCGCTGCTTCAAATGCTTTCGCTTCTCTCTCAGTTGCTGCGTCTCTGAGATTAGCTAAAATCCAGCGATCGTTAGCTCCGGTATCTAATACCAGCCTAGCGGGCGGGCCGCTGTCAAATTTGAGAAAAGCCAACTCCAAACCCGACATCCAACCTGCCAGGGCGGTTGCTCTCGACGAGTAGATAATCAGTCCCGGAATTTGCGTTTCCGGGGCGAGGCGTGTCATCGGCAGCCCGAAAGCTTCGCCAAATCCGATATCCCACTCCGACATTTCGTCAAAAGCCGCGATCGGCAAACTCACAAACCTCCATTTTTCGCCCATTAAAGCATCCGGCAGGGCCACTGGCGTTTCGGGTATAAATTGAACGCTCGGGTTCACAACCGGTTGATAGCCCGGTTCGGCGGGATAAACCTCTTGCATCCGTTCTTCCAGCCACAGGCTGAGGGCGAGAGTGCGGCGGCTGCAGGCGGCGGGAATGTCCAAGTCCTCGCAGGCTTTAGTAATCATGTTCCCCATTTGACGGCGGAAAAAGCGGATTTTTTCGGGTCGTTTCGGTGCCGCGGCGATCGCATCTTTAATGGCGCCAGCCAGCCACAGGGAATTCACGGTAGAACTCGAGCAAAATTGCGAGTAGCGAAACAGAGATTCGGCCTTGTCGCTTACATTCAGCGGGCTTTCGCAGATCAACACTTCCCATTTTTTTTTCTCTCGCTCGTCTAGGATTGGACGGCTGTAAAAGTCGAGTTCCCAAATAGTAGCCATGCCGCGCTGTTAAAAATTAATCCTTTCTCATATTACCGGACAGCGGGCAGGTTTCTCATAATAATGATTGAAAACTAATTTTCAATGCCTGTACCACTGCACCGAGTTTCCCCATCGACTGCAGCAGCACCAAATTTTCAACCAAATGCTCGAAAAAAGCCTCAACTCTCCCCTAGCCTCATCATTTGAATTTATCAACAATAAAACCTAGAGCAAATTTAATTTAACCTCTCAACATTTTCTAATGTACTGATTCACAAAATCTGCGTTCATCCGTGTTCATCTGCCTTCATCTGCGGTTAAAAATCTTTTTGATATAATCTCAATAAAAGCCGAAACTCATAAATTCACAAAGACCGTTAACTACACAAAAGTTATTAATATTTTACTTTTGTTATCTTTATGTATTAAAACAAAATATTTTTACATCATTTTTAATCATACCACCTTTGTAAAAAGACAAACGGCAAGCAAAAACTATTATAATAGGTATAAACCCTACAAATTACGAAAAAAAATAAAAATGTAAATATTTTTGATGTATTATTAGAAATAATTAAACCTACTTTCAATGGTAGGCAAGTCAAATGGCAGAAAATATAATAGACCCCAATTGAGAGCTCCCGGATCCAGAGCTCCCGGATCCAGAGCTCCCGGAAAATATAATTCCTGACGATCTGCTGCAAACCATCTTCGACAGCCAAGCCGGGCAAAACATCACAGGTGCTAATCACCTCACCGTTACCCCGGCAGGACAGGTAGTGACACCCAGCGGTCAGGTTCGAGACCAAGGTTTTCTAGACCAGATTGCCCAACACTTTTACAGTACGGTCACTTCAATCAAATCAGACCAAGACTTCTTTCAAATTCCAGCGGCAATGCGCAGCAATTCTCTGAGTTCAGGAGTCACCGAGCATTTCCCCGTTGAGATTCTTGCAAATAGCGCCATTCCTTATAACGTCAACTACGACGCGGCCAATGTTTTTACGGGTGCGAACCAGCTTCAAAGCTGGTTAGCCACAATTAGTAGCCCCACTTCAGGAGTTACACCAAATCGCTTTGTTGATGCAGATAACTCTGATAACCTCATAGAAAGTAGACCAGAAGATGCAGCGCAATTAGGAGCGCTCTGTGCTTTGGATGGCAACGATAAAATCCTCGGCAGTCACCTCAACGATATCGTTAACGGCGGTGCAGGTGACGATCTAATGTTTGGCGCTAGCGGCAACGATCTGCTTCGGGGCGGTGCAGGTAACGATTGGATCGCTGGCGGTAAGGGCGAGGATGTGCTTCTGGACCTTGAGGGAGACAACCAGCTATTCGGCGGACTAGGAAATGACGTAATGCGAGGTGGATGGGGCAGTGATGAATTGACTGGAGGTGCGGGCAATGATTTGTTGATCGCCACTGGTGGTCGTGACTTGTTAATGGGCGGAGTAGGAGCAGATGACTTTATTTTGCCCAGCCATATGTCAATGAATGATGCTCGTTTTGCCCCTCGTATTTGCGACTTCAACTTCAACTACACCGAAGGCGACAGGATCAAAATTGTCTCCTCCCCAGGCGATGTAATCCGTTTAGCTGGCTGTGATGTCAACGGAGATCTCATTGAAGATACTGCTATCCTCTGTTCCGCGGACGCTGCCTCTAATGACCTTCCCTATGTTTGTGTTGTGGGCGTTATCATGAGTAAAGCCCCCTCAACAATCGAGCCCAACTCAATGTTGATGGTCGGACTTCAAGACACAACTCTCAGCCTAATCGGATAGCACTTTTAATAGTTAATAGCAAGCGGTTAGCAGCTATTGCTGCTAGCCGCTTGTGCTGCCGATTTTATTGGCACTTTGCTTGCAACTGCTTTTACAGAATTAGCGCTACAATCAAAAGTAAGACAGTCCTGGACGCAACTGTCAGGCTGCAATCGACTTGTAGGATGCCCCGGACCGAGTTAGGGACGGATTATCCTGGGTTTGGGATAGTAGAGCACATTACTCTATTTGACACTTGCGTCCGGGACCATAAGAATTTAGCTTGATTCCATGAGACAAATCATTCTCGAAAAGATTGTTTCAACCTTACAACCTTTAGATTTTGTTCTCGGTTTGTGGCAAGGAGGTTCAGCAGCCCACGGATACACCGACGAGTGGTCAGACCTCGATATTGCCGTTGTGGTTGAAGATAACTGCGTGCCACAAACCTTTGATATTGTTGAAAAAGCCCTCGCAGAAATGGGCGAAATCGAACTCAAATATCGAGTTCCAGAACCCGCTTGGCACGGTCAGTCGCAGTGCTTCTGGCGGCTCAAAGAAACCCCGCCGTTTTTGCTAATTGATTTTGCTGTTTTCCGGCGCAGCAGCCATAACGAATTTTTAGAAATAGAACGGCACGGGAATGTACCGATCGCCTTTGACAAAGCTAATCTAATTGTACCGCCTCATTTGGATACAAACAAGCATTTTTCCCAAATGCTAGCCAGGTTCAACGAAATTAAAATCCGTTTTGATTTGCTGCAACCTCTGGTAAAAAAAGAGATTTATCGCCGACATTTAGTAGATGCGATCGGCAACTATCACAATTGGACGCTTCTACCCTTAGTCGAACTGCTGGGAATGATTTACCGTCCGCACAGATACGACTTTGAACTCAAATATTTTAGCCGAGACTTTCCGCCCGCAATAGTCGATCGCGTCGCACCGCTTTTCTGCATCGCAAACCTAGAAGATTTGGCTGCCAAACAGCAAATAGCTGAGGCTTTTTTTGCAGAAACTTTACCGCTTGCAGAAGCTAAATTTTACTCTAAGAATGCCCTAACACTACCGCAATAGGCTCAATGTTTCGTACCCAAAGCGATTAATATATAGCGGTTCTCAAGCGTGGTGAGGTATGGGGGCAAGTCCTATGCCCATGCCCGCGGAGGCCTATGCCCACGGAGGCCTATGCCCTATGCCCGCGAGAGCACCTCATGTTACTGAGAAAGGCTATAGTAGCATCAACCTTAAAGATTAACATCCCGTGACTAAACTCAGCGTTAACATCAACAGAATCGCCCTCCTCAGAAACTCTCGAAACATCGGTATCCCCAGCGTTACGGAAGCCGCAAAAACAGTAATCGCCGCCGGAGCCCACGGCGTTACAGTCCATCCCCGCCCCGACGAAAGGCACATCAAAGCTGCCGATGTTTACGAATTAGCCAAAATGCTAACCGTCGAGTTCAACATCGAAGGAAATCCGTTTCAGCCGCCATTTATGGATATAGTTTGCGACGTAAAACCGGCTCAGTGCACCTTGGTGCCGGACGCTCCCGACGTGCTAACATCGGATAGCGGTTGGAATATTCCCAAAAATCGCGATCGCCTCTTACCAATTATTCAAAAATTAAAAGATAACGGCATCAGAGTCAGTCTGTTTATGGACGCAGATGCAGCTCTCATGCCGCTAGCAAAAGAAGTTGGAGCAGACAGAGTAGAACTGTACACGGAACCCTACGCAACTGCTTTTCGCGAAGGCCAAGTAGAATTTATTTTTCAACAATATGTGTTGGCAGCTAAAGCGGCTCAATCAGCAGGTTTGGGAGTCAATGCCGGACACGATCTAAATTTGCAAAACTTACCTAAATTTTGCTCGATTCCTGATATACTAGAAGTATCGATAGGTCATGCTTTAATTGCGGAAGCGCTAGAAATGGGCTTGTTCAACACAGTACAAGCTTACCTGAAAATTCTGTCAGGTTCGTAGTACAAATTAACCTCGTGTGGTCGGGGGGGTTGGGCAGTGGTAAACTCGTTTGTATCAGACATACTAACTCGCATCCGCCCCGACAAACCCTACAAGATCAAAACTTACGCAAAAAGTGGTTTGACACGCTACGAATATGGTAAGCTGTCGCGCATTTAAATTGTATATTCAGGGCGGGCGGGACGCCCACCCCACAAGACTTTGATTTTTTTTGACATACAATTTAAATGCCGCAACAGCTTAAGGTGCGGTGTGTATCGCCCTACATAATTAGGCGATCGTCCAACCCTAAGTAACAGTAGGGGCAGTCACCCCGTGCAGGTGCTAGCCGTTTTCTAGTAGCAACGCTCCTCCCAGAGCCTTGACACCGCCTTTTTTGGGCCTAGGCATTTTTTTAGCAATATCCTCGGAGAAAGCTTGAATTTTCCTCGAGCAAATTAGTAATATTCTCGGATGATATTATGCCTAAGCAGTATCATTGAAATGTCCCGACAAACGGAGGCTACTACTTAGCTCCCGCACTGCCCATTTGCGACCAGCAGCTTTTGTGCAAGTAGGGGATATTTAGGTGTATTCTCCATACTGGTATAGCCGATCGCCAGATGAGATCCGGTGAAAACAGGCAAACACAAGTAACCATATACAACTCATTACCAATCGGAAGTGCGACATGAAAAAATTAATTTTACTGACTGGAATGCTACTCATGATGACGGTAAAATCAGTATTTGCCGGCCCTGTAGCGCCAAAAATTGCACCGAGCGAGCGGATGGCTGCCTCGGAAATTACAGAAACCTTTAACAAACCTGCTACCTCTGGATCGGTTCCCAACCTCGAACCCATTGAGCGAATGTCAAGTTCGGAAATTCGAGAAACCATCAACCAACCCACCACCTATATTTTTGAAGGCGTCAAAGGGCGGGAACTCACTCTCTCCCTGTGGGCGGGACAACTGACAGCCGAACTGTACAGTCCCAATGGTGAAAATATGGGGGTTATTGAAAAAACAGACAATCAGTGGATCGGCCAGTTGCCAGAGTCCGGCATCTACCGCGTGCGAGTTACCCCCAAAGGTGAAACTAGCAGCTTCGTACTCGGACGCGACTTTAACGCCAAGTGGACTTATAGGCCCGATCGCGCAATTCCCATAGCCTTCAGGGAAAAAGAAGCCACAATCAAACTCAAAATGTCCGGCTACCAAATCCAGCCCATCACGGTTCCAGGCAAACAAGGACAGACAATCAGGGTAACTGCTAGCAACAAAAATCTAGATCTGGCGATCGAATCTCCGTCGGGACAACTCCTGGATCAAGGCGAAGGTCAAACTTTTGCTCAACTTCCCGAGTCGGGAATCTACCGGGTGCTCGTAGTTGCCAACAGGCCGATCAAGCCCTCGATCAGAGTTTCTGTGCGATAGCTAAGGATCGCGAATTAAATAACTTACAATTTTAATTGTTATTGTGGGATGGGCGTCCCGCCCGTCCTTTTTGGACGGGCG
>NZ_JAUBTO010000160.1:0-17525 GCF_036702495.1 Microcoleus sp. C2D2
TCGCTGATGGTGACATCAATGAGCAAATCGACTGGCTGATCCAAGAATCCCCTCGCCTTTAGGCAGGGGAGTGTCAACCGTCTTTGATATTGCCTGATTGACATCAAGTTTATTTCCTACAAATCTGGTCTGGTGATGCTTGTTTGAACAAGCTGAGTCGTTTTTCCTCCCCCAACCTGTAGTTGGAGGTTTACAAACATCCCACAAAGTTTTATGAGGCGCTATGGGAAAAATTATTGGAATTGACTTAGGCACGACTAACAGTTGCGTAGCTGTGCTAGAGGGCGGTAAACCCGTCGTGATCGCCAATTCCGAGGGCGGCCGCACAACTCCGAGTATAGTAGGATTTGGCAAGGGGGGCGATCGCTTAGTAGGTCAATTGGCCAAGCGGCAAGCTGTAACAAATGCTGTAAATACTGTCTACAGCATCAAACGATTTATCGGACGGCGGTGGGACGACACGCAAGAAGAACGCTCCCGGACTCCCTATACCTGCATAAAAGGCAAAGACGACACCGTTAACGTCCAAATTCGGAACAAGGTTCACACTCCCCAGGAAATCTCGGCAATGGTACTCCAAAAGCTCAAGCAAGATGCTGAAGCTTATTTGGGACAAACTGTTACGCAAGCCGTAATAACAGTGCCAGCCTACTTCACAGATGCCCAGCGGCAAGCTACTAAAGACGCCGGTACGATCGCGGGCCTAGAAGTCCTGCGCATCGTCAACGAACCCACGGCGGCAGCCCTGTCCTACGGGCTGGACAAGCAAAATATAGAACAGAAAATCTTGGTCTTTGACCTGGGCGGCGGTACTTTCGACGTTTCGATCCTGCAACTGGGAGACGGAATTTTTGAAGTCAACGCTACCTCCGGTAACAACCATCTCGGAGGAGATGACTTTGACGACTGTATAGTCCAGTGGTTGGTAGAAGCTTTCCGGACTCAAGAAGGCACTGACCTCTCAGAAGACAAAATGGCCTTGCAGCGTCTCCGAGAAGCAGCAGAAAAGGCGAAAATCGAACTCTCCAACCGGGACTCCACCTCAATCAATTTGCCCTTCATTTCCTCTGACGAAAAAGGGCCGAAGCATCTGGAAATGGAACTCTCCAAAGCTAAGTTTGAAACACTGGTGGGTCATTTGGTGCAGGCGACGATCGATCCGGTGACTCAAGCCCTCAAAGACGCAAGTTTGACCCCAAAAGATATAGACAGAATTATTTTAGTGGGAGGCTCAACCCGGATTCCGGCAGTTCAACAGGCAATTAGCAAGTATTTTGGGGGCGTTTCTCCCGATAAATCGGTCAATCCCGACGAAGCTGTAGCCGTAGGCGCGGCAATTCAAGCCGCGGTGTTGGGCGGTGAGGTCAAAGATTTGCTGCTGCTGGACGTGACGCCGCTCTCCCTAGGACTCGAAACCTTGGGCGGGGTGTTCACCAAAGTAATCGATCGCAATACAACAATTCCCACCAGCCGATCGCAAATGTACAGCACGGCGGCAGACGGGCAAACCTCGGTAGAAATTCACGTGCTCCAAGGCGAGCGGGCATTGGTTAAAGACAATAAAAGTCTCGGCAAGTTCCTGCTCAAAGGCATTCCCCCAGCCCCCCGCGGCGTACCTCAAATCGAAGTTACCTTTGAAATCGATGCCAACGGGATTCTCAAAGTGTCCGCTGAAGACAAAGGAACCGGAAAAGAACAAAGCATCCAAATTTCCAATACAGGGGGATTGAGCGAAACCGAAGTCGAGCGGATGCGGCAAGAAGCCGAACTTTACGCCGACGAGGACATCAAGCGCGCTCAACTCGTCGAACTCAAAAATCAAGCTGACACCCTGGTCTATAATTGTGGTGTAACTTTAAAAACCAACGCCCAACTGCTGAGCGACGACCTCAAGGCCGAAGCCGAAACAGCAGCAGCAGCCTTGCGGGAGGCGATGGCTAACCCCGAGATCGCAGTCGAGGAACTCGCGCCCGCAATCGAATCTTTCAAGCAACTGCTATACTCCCTCGGGACAGCAGTCTATTCCGTGTCCCGCAGCGGGGTAGCCCCGTCAGGAGCAGCGGTTGAAAGCGAGATGATGTCAGAAGTAGAATCAGAACTAGAAGAGGTGGCAGCTACCTCGGACAGCATTTCGCAGACAGAAGAGCTGCTGGTAGCGCCCCAAGCGCAGCCGGAACCAAAGCCGGAACCAAAGCCGGAACCAAAACCGGAACCAAAGCCGGAACCAAAGCCGGAACCAAAGCCGGAACCAAAGCCGGAACCAAAGCCGGATAGACAGTCAAAACGACAGCCAACTCCACCGCCAAGTCCACCGCCAAATCCACCGTCAAAACAAAAACCGAAGGTTCCGGAACCTGAAGTTGATGATATGAATCCTTTCCTTTAAAACAGAAAAGCTAAAAATTAAAAGTTAAAAATTAACAATGAGAATTTTTAATTTTTAATCGGTAATTTTAGGAAAGGTTGCCCGTTTCTTTTTCGTACACTTTTTGTTATTTACCTCCAGGCAAGCAGCTTTATGGCCGGTGATTACTATGAAATATTAGGCGTTTCTCGCAGCGCAGACAAAGAAGAAATTAAGCGTGCTTACCGCCGCCTAGCTCGCAAGTTCCATCCAGATGTCAACAAAACAGAGGGTGCCGAGGAGCGGTTTAAAGAAATTAACCGCGCCTACGAGGTACTCTCAGAACCGGAAACCCGCGCCCGTTACGACCGTTTCGGCGAAGCAGGCGTGAGCGGTGCGGCTCCGGGCTTCCAAGACTTCGGCGACAGCTTTGCCGATATTTTTGAAAGCTTCTTTCAGGGTTTTCAGGGCCAGGGGGGCGGTCAACAACAAGGTCGCAGACGCAGCGGGCCGGTGCGCGGAGACGATTTGCGCCTAGACTTGCGGCTGGAGTTTCGCGAAGCAGTGTTCGGTGGGGAAAAAGAACTCCGCATCAAGCACCTAGAAACCTGCGAAACTTGCACGGGTACCGGCGCCAAACCGGGAACCAGACCCCAAACCTGCTCGACTTGTACCGGCAGCGGTCAAGTCCGACGCGCTACCCGCACTCCTTTCGGCAGCTTTACTCAAGTTTCAGTTTGCCCCAGTTGCAACGGCACCGGGCAAGTGATTGAGGACAAGTGCGAAACTTGCGGCGGCCGGGGCCAGAAAGAAGTGATGAAAAAGCTGAAAATCACAATTCCGGCTGGGGTTGACAACGGTACTCGCTTGCGCGTTTCCAATGAAGGGGATGCCGGCAAACTGGGCGGGCCGCCCGGGGATCTTTACGTTTTCTTGGCTGTGAATGAAGACCCCCTATTTAAGCGGGACGGTACTAACGTTAACTCGGAAGTTAAGATTAGTTATTTGCAAGCAATTTTGGGGTGCCGGTTGGAAGTGGAAACCGTAGACGGGCCGACGGAATTGTTGATTCCTAGCGGAACTCAGGCGAATACAGTTCTGACTCTGGAGAAAAAAGGGGTGCCTCGGTTGGGCAATCCAGTCAGTCGCGGCGATCATTTGATTACGGTGTCTATTGACATTCCGACTAAGGTGACTGCTGAGGAGCGTGAGTTGCTGATGCAGCTTGCTAAGCTGAAGGGCGATCGTACTGGTAAAGGCGGTTTGGAAGGATTTCTGGGCAATTTGTTTCAGAAATAAGCAATTTTTGACACCCATGGGTGTCAAATTTTCCTGTTTGAGGATTCCCCGGCAATTTGTTTCAACAGCCGTCAAAAATTTGTGGGCAATTGCCCACAAAAATGGCAGGTGGGACGGTTCCGGGCCAATTTGTTTCAGTAGCGCTCAAAAAAGTGAGCGCAATTGCGCTCACTTTTTCCCGAAATAATAATCTGTGTCCAATTGGACACAAAATTTGAGATTCTCCAGTTTCCAGGCAACTTGTTTAACTATTCGAGGGGGTCTGGGGGAGCAATAAGTCCCACACCATAATCTTCGATTTGGTGTTGGGATACATGGACGCCCCCAGACCGATTTTATCCGGTCAATCAGGCGTGAAATCGGTAGCAGATGTAGGTTTATAGACCCATAGTTCTGTCTTAGAGTTGACTGTATGACTCTTATCATGAACTACTGCTACCGAATTTATCCCGACGCCAACCAAGAAGAAACGATGCTTCATTGGTTGGAAATTTCTCGCAAGGTTTATAACTACGCTTTGCGAGAAATCAAAGATTGGGTCAATTCGCGTAAATGTAGTTTGGACTATTGTTCACTGGAGAGAGCAAGACTTAAGTACCAAATAGTTCGCTAAACTTATTCACAGTTAATCGCCCTTGAGGAAGTTTTAGTATGTTTGCCGTCAAGCGAGCGCTCAAATTAAATAACGCCGAAGCTACCTTGATGGCAAAACACGCAGGATTCCGGCGCGTAGTATTTAACTTTGGGTTGAATTTACGGACTCAAATGTATGGCGAGGGGAAATTTACAGACTCAAAGATACTCAACGAAGTTAAAAAAGTTCTTACCAACTACGTCAAGAAACAGCCTGAATTCGGCTGGATGAACCAGTTGTCTAGCCGAGTTTATCAAAATGCTTTGATTGATTTGAAAGATGCTTTTAGCCGATATCGCTCTGGAAAAGCAGGTCATCCGAAATTGGCTAGCCGACGAGATGGTCAATCTTTCACTGTTGACTCGTCTAGTGGAAAAGTCCTGCTAATCGCTGGCAACACCATCAATATTCCTACTTTGGGAACTTTTCGACTTTATGAACCATTAGAATGCGGATTCGTCTCTCAAACTTTTACGATTTCAAAAGAAGGGAGTCGCTGGTTTGTTTCTTTCTGTGTTGATGCCGAACGTTTGCCAGTTCGACAACCTGAGAACTCTGTAGGGATCGATATGGGCATTAAATCTTTTGCCACGCTGTCAACTCAGCAGGTCTTTGATGCGCCAAAACCATTAAAGCAAGCGAAAACCAAACTTCCTAAATTGCAACGCAAAGCATCAAAACAGGTAAAAGGTTCCCAAAACCAGCGCAAAACCTACAATAAAATTAGTCGGCGACCTGCGCGGATAGCTCGTATTCGCTTAGATTTCCTTCACAAGCTAACAACTTATTTAGCCCAAACGTTCAAACTAATTAAGATTGAAAGCTTGAACGTTCGGGGGATGATGGCGAATCACAAGTTAGCTGGAGCAATATCAGATCTAGGGTTTTACGAATTCAAACGTCAACTCGATTACAAGTGCCAAATGTATGGAGCTAGTCTAGTGTTGGTAGACCAATGGTTTCCCAGCTCTAAAACCTGTTCTAATTGTGGCAGTAAAAAAGATATGCCACTAAGTCTTCGGATTTTTGACTGTCCAGTTTGTGGCATATCTTTAGATCGTGATTTGAATGCCAGTTTGAATATTTTAAACTGGGAACCCTCGGCGTGAGGGGGATAGCCTACTTATCTTGGGATTAGCCGTCTACCCAACAGCGTAGGAAGTAAACTCGAAATTGTGTCTAAAGATGGCTTTAGACAAGTTTAGGTAAGTTTTATGAAGCAGATTGCAAAAAGCATTATGAATTCAACATCGAAAATTGAAAATCCCAAATCCCCAGATGCCCAAATCGATCTGCGGGGCACTCCGTGTCCTCTCAATTTTGTTCGCACTAAACTGCGCTTGGAGCAAATGGCACCGGGTGCAGTTTTGGAGGTGTGGCTGGACGCTGGAGAGCCGATCGAACAAGTGCCCGATAGTCTCAAAATGGAAGGCTACCAGATTCTCGAAACGCAATTTGTCGCGGATGAGCCGGAGTCGGGCTTTTTTGCAATGAAAGTGCAGCGCCCAGAAAACAAGGAAGCAGGATGAGCCTGAATTCGCCCTCCATCGTGGGTACTGTAATTGCTGTTCAGGCTAACTTCTACCAAGTGAGGTTAGATCCCCCAGTGTCGATTGACGGGAAAAATGCTCCCCTGGCTGATTCTCCGACTCTCCTGTGCACTCGCCGCACTCGACTGAAAAAAATTGGTCAACAGGTGATGGTGGGCGATCGCGTGGTGGTAGACGAACCCGACTGGACAGACCGCCGGGGTGCAATTTCTGAAGTCTTCCCGCGCCAAACAGAACTCAACCGCCCGCCTGTAGCTAATGCCGATCGCATTCTCCTGGTTTTTGCCCTCGCCGAACCCGACTTAGACCCCGCATCATTAACTCGGTTTTTAGTCAAGGCAGAATCTACAGGTTTAGAGGTGAGTTTGTGCCTGAACAAATGCGATTTGGTCACGCCCCAAGAGTTGCAACAGTGGCGCGATCGGCTTTCAGGCTGGGGCTACGAACCAATGTTTATTAGCGTCCGCAGCGGGGCAGTAGTCCAGGAAGCCACGAAAGAAACTCAAAAAGAAGTTTCTGCCCAAGAACTAGCTTCCCATGACTTAACGGAGAAAATAGAGCTATCTAGCATGAGTTTTGAGGAGAATTCCCTACTTGAAAATTCGGTTCATCAGTTAGATTCGTTAAATCCCGTACATAGTCCGTTGCCGAACTTCCTTCTGCAGCACTTGCAAGGGAAAATAACGGTAATTTGTGGCCCTTCAGGGGTTGGCAAGTCCAGCTTGATCAACCAACTGATCCCGGCCCTGGATCTGCGAGTGAACGCTGTTTCCGGCAAACTAGGCCGCGGGCGCCACACGACTCGCCACGTAGAACTATTTGAACTCCCCGGCGGCGGACTTTTGGCCGATACTCCGGGCTTTAATCAGCCGGCTCTCGAATGCGACCCGTCCGAGTTAGCTGAATATTTCCCAGAAGCGCGCCAGAGGCTGGCTTTAGGTAGCTGCCAGTTTAGCGACTGTTCGCACCGAGACGAGCCTAACTGTGTCGTGCGGGGCGGTTGGGAGCGCTACGATTATTACTTGAATTTTCTTGAAGAGGCGATCGTCCGCCAGCAACAAGAGCAAAACTCTAGTAGTGCCGAGGCGAGTTTGAAACAGCAAACCAAGTCGGATGGTACGCAGCAATACGAACCGAAGCTGCAAACTAAAAAGTATCGCCGCTCTTCCCGCCGCCTTCAACACCAGTCGCTACAGGATATGTGTCAAGATTTAGACGAGTTGTGAGGAATTAGTCGATCGCCAACGGTCGATCGGCCCCGGAACACAGTACATTAATAGCTAAAATTAAATGGCCTTAAATTTGTTAAAAAAAGTACAACAGAAGCAAAGCAAAGCCGGTTATGCAGGAGTAAAAATACTGTGAATATTCAAGAACTGTTTGAAAAAGGCGGCCCCGCCATGTGGCCCCTGTTGGTGTTATCGATTCTATCTTTGAGTACAATTATCGAGCGCTTGTGGTTTTGGGCGAGCCTCCTGAGCAAAGAAAAGCAGATAGTTAACCGCATTCTTGAAGCCGCTCGCAGCGATTGGGGGGCGGCTAGCGAGATTGCCAGACAAGCTAACCGACAGCCGATCGGGCGATTTCTATCTGCACCCCTGCGCCTGTACAATCCTGAACCAGACTTATTTCGACTGGCACTCGAAGCCGCAGCCGATGAAGAGTTAGCTTCGATGCGCCGCGGCGACAAAATCTTAGAAGCTACGATCGCTCTAGCCCCTTTGCTGGGCTTGCTGGGAACTGTTTTGGGCTTGATTAACTCGCTGAGTTCTATCCGTCTGGGCGACATCGGCACGTCGGCAACAACAGGCGTAACTTTGGGGATTAGCGAGGCGCTGATCACGACTGCTACTGGGATGGTAGTAGCAATTTTTAGCTTGGCGTTTTATCGGATATTTCAAGCTTTTTTGTTCAACCAGGCAAAAATATTTCGCAAAGCTGGAAATGAACTGGAATTGCTTTACAGGCAATACTGGCCGGCAGCTAATGCTAAAGGTCGATCGCCCGGTGCCGAATACAGCAATTCTTCCTTTGGTTCCGATGGTTTGAACAGGCGTTCTCTCAATTCTCAAGAACCGGGAGAACGGAACCGGGAGCCGAAATTGAAAGGTTCCGATCCGGCTGAAGATTCACCTTCTAATAATTAGAACCAAGGAGAACGGATGAAGATTAATCTAGATACTCCTGCGGAAGAGGCTCGGATTGAACTGGTGCCTTTAATTGACGTGATCTTTTGCATTCTGACGTTTTTTCTCCTGGCGGCTCTGCAACTGACTCGCCAGCAAGCAATTAATGTCGATTTGCCTAAGGCGAAGACAGGACAAACACAGATGCGAGAGATGCTGATTGTCAGCATTGACGATTTCGGGCAAACTTATATCGACCAATTGCCTGTTAATTACCAACAGCTCGATCGAGTTTTAAAGAGTTTCCAAAGCAAAAATCCTGCGGGGTTGATGGTGCTGTACGCTCCTCAAAATGCTAGATATGCCAAAGTTGTCGAGGTTTTAGACAAATTGAGAGAGGTAGGGGGCGATCGAGTGGCCCTAGCAACTCTTCCTAGTTCGGCTTCCTCCCCGCTGCCGAATCCCTCGGTTCCCAATTCTGGCATTCCTGCGGCACCTGCGATCGGCAATTCCGGTCAACCGCTGCCGTCTCGTGTGGCTCCTGGGCAGCAGCAGTTCAATCAGAATCAGTTTCAATCTCCTCTCCCGGCTCCTGGGCAGCAGCAGTTCAATCCCAATCAGTTTCAATCCCCTCTCCCCGCTCCTGGGCAGCCTAGCAACTTTGGGGCAAATCAGGGCATTCCTCCTGTTTCGCCTGCACCCGCTGCTCCCAATTCCCGACCTGGAGCGACCACTGCACCCTAGGATGGCGGATCCTCGAATTAGTCAGAAGGAAGAAGAAAGAAGGAAGAAGGAAGAAGGGAGAACAGAGAAATAGAAATTCTCCCAATCTCCCAATCTCCCCATCGGACCCTCTCCCTCTCTCCCCCTCTCCCTCTCTCCCCCTCTCCCTCTCTCCCCATCGGACCCTCTCCCTCTCTCCCCCTCTCCCTCTCTCCCCCTCTCCCTCTCTCCCCCTCTCCCTCTCTCCCCATCGGACCCTGGCAGACAGAAGCTCCACCCGACTTAGTATAAATGGCTTCAATTCTTTTGGTTCGTACTGAGCCTTTTTTCTCTTGACAACTAGATACAGTTGTATATGCCTGCGGAAGGAACTTTTGCGGGCATTTCGCCATCTCTCTCCCTAGGTAAGTTATTTCTTGGGACAGAGGGTGATTTTGTCAAACAATTGTTACCTTTTGTAATATATACTAAAGCAAGATGGGCCATCGGGCATCCCGAAACCAACGGTCGATCGCTGAAACAACTTACAAATCTGGTTAATCCAGGTGTTCACTTTTAAGTCACCTTTACTTACAGAGGAGTCAAAGTCATGAGCCAACCAGCAGAATTGTCTTTGGAGCAGCAATTTAACCTGTGTTCCTTCAAAACACAGGTTAGTGACATGAGCCGCGAACAAGCTCAGGAGTTTTTGGTCAAGCTTTACGAGCAAATGATGCTTCGGGAAACCATGTACCGCCATTTTCTGAAACATCATTGGGGCCTAGAACCAAACCCAGGCGTTGAGTAACAAAGAGTCGCAGTCGGCGACCTCTGTCTCTTACTCTCTTCCTCAGGTGGAAAGGAGTTGGGGGTGATGGGGCGTCACTCGAAGGCACAAGTTCGAGGGCTTTAGTTATCTACAAGAGAAGTCAGAAGCAATAAAATCAAGGGTTT
This sequence comes from Microcoleus sp. C2D2, assembly GCF_036702495.1. Lineage (NCBI taxonomy): Bacteria > Bacillati > Cyanobacteriota > Cyanophyceae > Oscillatoriales > Microcoleaceae > Microcoleus > Microcoleus sp. C2D2. The sequence goes on from NZ_JAUBTO010000160.1 coordinate 9,610, forward strand.
GTGCAATTAAGAACGTCAATAGCATCGGGTGTGGTTGCTATAGAAGGTAGAAAGCATCTGCACAGAGTCATCGTCTCGCCGGGAAAATTTGAGAGTTTTTTTCTTGATTAGGCTCAACTTGGGAAGTCTATCGCAGCAATCTCTTGAGCGCCACAGAAGGAGATCGCAAAAATAATTGATCGCGGTTCGACTCAAAAGTTTGATAATTTTCGATCGTAAGTTTGAACTTTTTAACAAAATAAAATATTTGTCTTTAGTTACAGCCGATAAGGTTTCACAAGAGTGCGCTAGTCGGACATCTCAGCGGGATCTCCGACTAGCAAAACCTTCAATTTTAACATCAAACCCTAGAACTCGCAGGTAGTAACTCTAGAAAAAGCTATTCCGACTGACGTTCCAAAGTAGCCTCCATCGTACTTGTCAAGTAATGACCAGACATGATGCCGCTAGAGTGATAGTAGCGGTTGTGATCGACGCGGTGGAGGGTATCAAAACCCGTGCGCCGTTGGCGTTCGTCTCCCAGTACCCAATAACGCTGGACGATCGACTGGGGAGCAATCCAACCTTCGCCCTCGACCCGACCGAGTTCGCTGTGTTGGAGTACAAAAGTATACTGCCGTTCATCGCTGTTGAGGTGTCCTCGGTACTGCAAAATAATCTCTTCGCGATCCCCTCCAGGAAACACGAGCTTTGTCACCATACTGAACCAATCTGTTCGGTTCCAGCTCACTAAAGTTTTGCCTTTCACCGTAATTGGCACGCCATTGCGCTCAATCCAACTTCCTTCGAGCGTCCATTGGCCCGATTCCATTAAAAACGTGTGAGCCACAGTGCTGTTCCTATGCTTTTCCTGCTGGCTACAATGCTGGTGCAACAACGCACAGCCGTTGTCCCTAAGACTCTATGCTATCACGCCCAACTGTGCCAACAAGAGTTAATTTCCCCTAAAAGTACCGGTGCCCGAGCACCAGTAACTTGAGGCAGATTGCCGGGAATGCCCCGAACCCGCCAGGCGGCTAAAACCGCGAAAGCGATCGCCTCTTTAAAATCTACACTCAAGCCTGCCTCAGAAGTAGTCAACACTTGCACTGGATGCAATTGAGATTGCAATCGGCGTTTTAAGTAGAGATTGTGGCTGCCGCCCCCGCACAGTAAAACTCGATCGGGCATAGCCGGTAAGAAAGTTTGGTAACTGTGAACGATCGAGGCAACAGTCAGTTCTGTCAGAGTAGCCAGTACGTCAGCAGGACTGAGATTGTAACCTTGGGCCTCGACCAAACACCGGTCAAAATAGTCTACACCAAATAACTCTCGCCCAGTAGATTTCGGCGGTGGTTGACGGAAGAACTCTTGCTGCAGCCAATCCTCGACTAAAGCTTGACAGGGAGTTCCCGATGCGGCCCAAGCTCCACCTTCGTCGATCGTCTTAGTGCCGCCACTGAAGTGCTGCACTGCCAAATCTAACAGGGAATTCGCCGGCCCTGTATCCCAGCCCGAGATGCCCTCCCCAAGACTGAAAATCTCCGACTCGTGCTTGTTTTCCCCCTTGGACCTGGCCGGAAGATAGGTAAGATTGCCAATTCCGCCCAGATTTTGGATGCAGAGGCTTCTGTTGGGTTCCGCCAGCAGGCAGGCATCAAGTATTGAGACTAAGGGTGCTCCTTGACCCCCTGCTGCAATGTCTGCCGATCGAAAGTTACTCACAGTAGTAATGCCTGTCAATTGCGCAATTAGCGCGCCCCGCCCGAGTTGCAAGCTGTAGCCCATGAACCCACTGGCGATCTCTTTCTCGGCTTTCCTTGCAGGTCGGTGGTAGACGGTTTGACCGTGAGAGCCGATTAATTCGGCCTTATCATATTCTGCTTGAATTGTCAATGCCGCCGTAGCAAATTCTTGGGCGATGGCATCATCTAATTCGGCTAGTTCAGCCATTGATAAAGCTGAGCCGCTGCAAACCGAGAGAATTTGCGATCGCAAATTAGCAGGATAAGGGAAAGTCTTGCCGGCTACCAATTGCACTTTCAAGTCTGTTTGGGAACCCATCACATCCACCAAAGCAGCATCTATGCCATCCACCGACGTGCCGCTGATCAAACCGATAACGCGGGTCATTAAATTTTAGATTTTAGATTTTAGATTTTAGATTGTCCGGGGGGTTGCCCGATTTATTTGAGGTCGATCGTCACAATCACCACAGTAATATTATCGCGTCCCCCTTTATCCTTAGCTGCTTGAATCAAAGCATTTGCAGCGCCCTCGCAGGCGCGAATCGACTTCAGAGGCGAAGCAATCAGAGGATCGGAAAGTTCCTCAGTCAAACCGTCGCTGCACAGCAGCAAGCGATCCCCTGGCTGCACGTCCACCGGCAAAATATCTATTTCCCGCAAATCATCGCGGCCCAAACACTGGGACAAAACGTGACGCCAAGGATGACTGCGAGCCTGGTCGGGAGTTAGGGCCTTTCTTTTCACAGCCTGAGCCACCCAAGTCTGGTCTTCAGTAATCTGCTCCAAGCGAGAGCCGTGCAGCCGGTACAAGCGAGAGTCCCCGATATTTGCGCACCAAGGTCGGCCCTCATCCCTAAATATGAGAACCACAGCCGTAGTCCCCATATCAGCACGCTCGGGGTGGTCTAGCTGATCCGTCAAAATTGCTTGATTAGCAATTAAAAAAGCCTTTTCCAACAACAGCGGAGAATCCTCAGGCCCTTCCCAATGTTCGAGCAAATAAGATTTAATCGCCTGAGTCGCAATCCGGCTGGCTTCTTGACCTCCGGCGTGTCCTCCCATTCCGTCGGCCACTATGAAAAATCGCCCGTCAGAGTCAATGTAGTATGAATCCTGATTTACTGAACGAACTAGCCCCGTGTCTGTCTTACCTGCGAAAGAGCGTTTCATAGATTGGGTGATTGGACTCATCGAACTTAAAAGCTTGATTTAACTGGTGCAATGTTTTTTCCACAACTTAAATCGCGAAGGGGACTTGAAATTTCTGCCGCCCGCGATCGTGAGTTTGGGAAAAATTGCACTTCCTTGACCTTATATTGTAGATCGTTATGATGGTAATCCCGTCTTAAAATTTCGGTAAATCCAGTAAATTAAGCAGCGCCTGCAAAAAAAACTGGATTTCTACCAAAAATCACAGGTTTGGATGGCGATAAATTTAGGAAGCAACCGGGTTGTTAGCGTCAAAGCGCGTAAGTGCTCTCAATTTTATTTAGCAATCTGTTGTCAGCCAGCCAAAACTTAACATTCCAGGTCAACTTTTGGCTGGCGAGAAATCTCAAACCTGAAATTTCACATCCCAAATTGCACAATTATGACATCCTGTCTAAACGATCGATCCGCTTGAACAAACGCAGAAGAGCAAACCCTGCACCCGCCGCCAGCAATGCGACAGCCACTGCCGGCCAGACTTGATTGCTGACAAACAAAATTGTCGCTGACAAAGTAAAAGCACTCATCAGCAAAGCATAATTCGTACCCATTTGAGCGCTGCTCATGCGGCGGAGCAAGCGCTCTGTTTCTGCAGAACGGACGCGAATCCGCAAATCTCCCTGTTCGAGTTTATCAATAGTCTCCTCAATCCGGCGGGGCAAAGCCAAAGCAGTCGAACTCACCTGAGCCGCCTGACGGCCGATTTCGTTAAAAATACTGCTACTTGCATCAGGGCCATTTCCATTACTCATAAGCTGCATGGCAAAAGGTTGTGCCACCTCCATAAAGTTGAACTCGGGATCTAAGCCTCGGCCGACCCCTTCGATTGTGGAAAAAGCTCGCATTACAAAAGTAAAAGTAGCTGGGAAGCGAAAAGGTTGGTTGTAGGCAATATCGTAAAGGTCGTCCGTAATCGCGCTCACCGACTGATTTTCAAAAGGCTTGTCCATGAAGTTGTCCAGCATATACTGGATGCTGCGGCGCACCGGACTCATATCACCCGTAGGCACCAAAGCTCCCAACTCGATCAGAGAATCCATAATCCGCTGTCCATCCTTGGAAGCAATGCCGTAAAGCGTCTCCATCAGTCCTTCGCGGACGTTCGACTGGATTTGCCCCATCATCCCAAAATCGTAGAAAATCAGACAACCGTCAGCACTAACAGCGATGTTGCCGGGGTGTGGGTCAGCGTGGAAAAAGCCATCGTTGAGCAACTGGCGCAAATAAGCTTTTGCCCCCAACTGAGCGATTAATTTACGATCGATACCGGCCGCTTCCAAAGCTTCGTAGTGGCTGATTTTAATCCCGGGCAGGTATTCCAAAGTCAGCACTCGCGGAGCCGTGTACCGCCAATAAACCCTCGGCACCCGCACCCAGTCACAGTTGCTAAAATTGCGGCGAAAAGTATCAGCATTGCGGCCTTCATGGAGATAGTCAATTTCCAGCCACAGAATGCGACAGCATTCCTCATAAATCCCCATCCAATCTCGGCCGTAGCCCCACTTAGGATGGTTTTGAAAGTAGCGGGCAATTCCCTTAAGAATTTGCAAATCTATCTCGAACAGCTTCCGCAGTCCCGGTCGCTGCACCTTGACCACCACTTCCGGGCCCGAATGCAGTTGAGCTTTGTGTACCTGACCCAGACTTGCTGCGGCCAGGGGCACCGGGTCAAAGCTGCGGTAGAGTTCCTGAACTGTTTTGCCCAAATCTTGCTCAACAATTACCTCTAACTGCTCGTAGCTGAAAGCAGGCACTTTATCTTGCAGCTTAGAAAGTTCCTCGACAAACTCTGCCGGGAACAAATCGGCGCGGGTGGAAAATAACTGCCCAACTTTAATGAAAGTCGGCCCCAAATCCAAGAGTGTTTCTCGAACCCAGATAGCTTGAAAGCGGCGTCTGGCAACTTTCTTTTCTTCAGTCACGCCTCCCCAGTAGCTCCAATTTTTGCTGTCGAGCCACAGCGAAGCCAGCCAGAGCAAGACAAAAGACCAAATATCGAAGAAGCGCCGCTTCCGGGAGTATTTTTCGCGATTCCAGCGATAAGCTTTACTTTTGTAGGATTTACCAGCAGTTTTTGGCTCATCGCCTTCGCCAGCGAGCTTTCTGGAGCGCTGGCGATTAACAGAGTCATCAAGGAGAGCAGACACTTGGGTTCCCAAATTGCTTATTTTATGTTGTTGCTTTGATTGCAGGTAGGAGCGCAGGAGCGCAGTGCTTTGCGCTCGCGTAGTCGTAAATAATAGTTGTGGTCGGGGAGCGAGCGCTAGGGCAAACTGCTGCGGTAGCGCTGCAATTGGGATCGCACCATTGCCACTTCGGCGCGCAGCTCGTCAATAGTCGCTTGCAGCTCTGCAGGATGGATGTCTTCAATGGTGGTGGTTGCAGTGCCAGTTCCGGTCTGCTGTGCCTCATCTGCAGCTCTGGAGGCCCGTTCCAGAACTCGATCGGTGAACTGTCGCAGGCGTTCTCTTTGTTCTGCGTCAAATTTGCCGAGTTCAGAGAAAGCGTTGGTTGCAGCGCTTTCTAATTGCTCGTACAGTGCTTCGGCAAGTGCTCTGCCTACAAAAAAAGCATGAACTGGGGGTTTACTCATAAAAAATCTCTGTGCGCTTCCGCAACAAATTATAACTTGCTTGTCCCCAATGGTGCTTGCTTCCAAAGAAAGGAATTTTGGGGGAATTGACACTCCCGCCCCGAGTGTCGGGGATGGGATTCTTGAGAGTTAGAACAGTCTAAGACCCAACGGCTTAGCCCCCAAGCCTCGCTTACACTCGCTCAAATTCGAGATTGGGGTTGCTTTGTACCAAAATGTTTGCAGCGACAGCAGCAGTAATACACGACTTCACACAACCTCAGCGCCACACACATATTCTAACATAAATTCAATCAAAATATCAAACAGTCCTGCTTTTTTTCAGGCGGGGATTTTGATGGCAGAGGGAATAGAAAATATTGGATAAACTCAGACCGCCCCTGTTGGGATTTCCGCAGTCGGTCGAAGGTTGGGCGAGATAGTCGTTGGCTAGGAAGGGCATTATTATCTAGACTACCGAGCGGATATTTGCTGACTTATAAAACCAAGTATTTGTCCGCACTTTTAACCAACAAAAACAATACTAATTTGTCGCGGGTTCAGGAAAAGGCACAGTGGGCTCTGCCACAGGGGGTGGTGAGTCAGGTGCGATCGAACTATCTGAATTGCTGTCGCGGAGGCTCGGTATCGCAGGTTCAGGCGAGGCCTCGATCGGCGATGCTATTACTGGCGGCGCGGATTCAGAGGGTGGCAAGGTTTCAGCACTCTTAGGCGTAGGCGTAGGCGGGGCGGGTGTGAGGGGCGGTTCTGCAGGCAGGGGCGCCACTTCCGGTACTGGTGCGGGTTCTGGTTCGGGTGCTGGCTCGATTTCGGTTTGAGGCTCCGGAATGGGGGACTCAGAAGGCTGCTCTTGGATCTCGGGCGTCGGGGATGGCTCAGGTTCCGCTTCGGGGTCTGGGGCGGCAGTTTCCGGGCTTGGGATCCCTGAAGGTTCGGCGCTAGTTTCTGAGGCATCGATCTGTTCGGGAATGTTACTGCTGTCTGAGGGGGGTGTGGGACCGGAGTTGAGTTCGGGGTCGATAGGGCTGCTTTCGACAGACGGCTGCCCGAACATCGGCCCTGACAAATCGCGGGATTTGAGCAAATCTTCGAGAGATGGGAAGGATTCAATTTTGGGCCGATTGCTGCCGAGACTGGTGCTGTTGTAGCGCCAAGCCAGGTCAAAACCCATCCAGCCTGCAATTGCAGCGGTTACGACAAACGCCAGCAAACTCAACTGCGGCGGGGGAGGTGCGGGCAATCGCAGACTTTGCTTGCCTTTTCTGTTTGCTGGTACTAGCTCTGTTTCTTGCAGCATGGTAAGCCAATTTTCTACTGTCTGAGGGCGGTTGTGGGGGTCGATTTCGAGTCCCTGAAGGATGGCTCGCTCGATTCCCGGGCTGAGGTGCGGCTGAAATTGCCGCAACGAAGCAAGGGGAATGCGATCGCGCAGGGGTGCTGCTACGGGCGCCACGCCGGAAAGTAAGTAGTAGAGGGTGGCGGAGAGCGCGTAGATGTCTGTGGCCGGTGTACATTTACCGTCATAGAGGTATTGTTCAATCGGCGCGTACCCGGGCGAGAGCAAGTTAGTGTGGGTTTGTTTGGTGCCGGCGGTAAAGCCGCGGGCAATGCCGAAATCTATTAACATTACGAGGTGAGAATCGGCTCGCCGGATAATATTTTCTGGATTGATATCTCCGTGCAGCAATCCGCTGTGGTGAACTGTACTTACGGCTGAGGCTATTTGCCGAATGTAGTGCAGGGCCTGGGCTTTTGGCAGTGGCCGATCGGTTTCGACTATTTGGGCGAGAGTTTGGCCCGGAATGTAGTCCATTGCGATAAAAGACTGTCCGGCCTCTTCAAAAAAGTCGATTACTCTGACGATGTTGGAATGCTGACACCGCGACAGGCGTTGGGCTTCGGCAATAAACTGCTGCTGAAATTGCGCCGATTCTGGGTGTTGGCGCAGACTTTCGTTCAGGGTTTTGAGTACGACGGTTTGGTTTAAATGGGTGTGGATCGCTCGGTAAGTTATCCCGAACCCTCCTATGCCTAAAGTCGCGTTAATTTTGTATTTGCCCTGTTGCAGGACTGTTGCTGGCGCTAAGTTCATCTTTAGTTGATGCCGTTTCCCAAACTATGCTACCGCCTTTGGGTTATTTCGCAGAGTTAGGGCTGATGTTCGATCGATCTGCGCCCTTGTTTTAGCTTCTTCTCTGCTATGTCTTTAATCTTTGCATCCCCACGTCATTTTATCTGTTTATCAAGGAAAGTGGGTCTAAAACCCTGTCCTTCTAGGACGGCTTTAATTTCTTAAATCCTCCCTAAAACTCAGGAAATTTCTAGTATACTAGAGTAGTCAAGGTTAAATTCCTGCGCCCGGAGTGCATAAAAACAGTTAACGACAC
>NZ_JAUBTO010000161.1:0-16958 GCF_036702495.1 Microcoleus sp. C2D2
ACTGTAGAGGCTGTTGCGGTTGAATTGGGAAGCCCGCGTTCTATCTGTACTCAGATGAACGTCGGGTAATTCACTAGATTGAACTCACACAAAACGGTATCGCAATGGTCGTCGGCGAATTCAAACCAGGTTTAGAAGGTGTTCCCGCCACCTTGTCCAGCATTAGCTACGTCGATGGACAAAAAGGGTTGCTGGAATATCGCGGGATTAGCATCGAGGAACTGGCAGTCAAAAGTTCCTTTCTGGAAACTTCATATTTATTAATCTGGGGGGTACTTCCGACAAAGGAAGAACTAGAAGCTTTCGAGCATGAAATTCGCTATCACCGCCGGATCAAATATCGCATCCGGGACATGATGAAATGCTTTCCTGAAAGAGGACATCCAATGGACGCCCTGCAAGCTTCAGCGGCCGCCCTGGGCTTGTTCTACTCCCGCAGAGCTCTGGCTAACCCAGCATACATTCGAGAAGCTGTAGTGCGGCTGCTAGCTAAGATTCCCACAATGGTAGCAGCGTTCCAGCAAATGCGACGGGGAAATGACCCGGTGCGACCGAGGGATGACTTGGACTACTCGGCTAACTTTCTTTATATGCTCAACGAGCAAGAACCCGATCCCCTGTTAGCTAGCATTTTTGACACTTGTCTGACTCTCCACGCTGAACATACAATTAATGCCTCTACATTTTCGGCAATGGTAACAGCTTCGACACTGACAGACCCTTACGGAGTGATTGCTTCAGCAGTTGGCACTTTGGCGGGGCCGCTGCACGGGGGAGCTAATGAAGAAGTGATTGATATGTTGGAGCAAATTGGTTCGGTACAAAATGTGCGGGCTTTTGTCGAGAAGAGCGTTGCAAATAAGGACAAAATTATGGGTTTCGGTCACCGAGTTTACAAGGTGAAAGATCCGAGAGCAACGATTCTTCAGAGGTTGGCGGAACAGTTGTTTGAGAACTTCGGCCGCGACGATTATTACGACATTGCTGTCGAGTTGGAAGAAGTGGTTGAGGAGAAATTGGGTCACAAAGGAATTTATGCAAATGTAGATTTCTATTCGGGTCTGGTTTACCGAAAAATGGGAATTCCGATCGACTTATTTACACCGGTTTTTGCGATCGCCCGCGTTGCCGGCTGGTTGGCCCACTGGAAGGAACAGCTAGAGGCAAACCGCATTTACCGCCCTACTCAAATATATACGGGGACTCACGGTGCTCCTTATATTGCGATCGAGGACAGGCACTCATCCTATAGCACAATTATCAACCCAGATATCTAAATGGCGAGAGGAATTGTTTTGCTTTCGTGAAGTGTTGAATTAAAAATTGCTTTCGCGTTGCGAATCAGGAAGCAATCTCTGTCTGCCAAAAACTGCCCTGCTGGGTTGCACCCCTCTTGTATGTTGTGCTGTTTTTTGGCGACAATAGTAAGAAGTGACGATTTTCAGGAAGTCCGGTCCTCAGACTTGCGGGTCTGAGGCTTTTTATTGCCAAACGAACTGCGATTTTTCCTTGAGACTTATATCGTTTGCGGTTGCATCACAATAATAAAATCCAGTCAACAGTTAACACTCAACCATTGAGTTTTTCCACCCCTCCTTCTACAGTCAACAGTCAACTCTCAACAGTCATTAGTCCTTAGTCATCAGTCAACTCTCAACAGTCATCAGTCAACTCTCAACAGTCATCAGTCAACTCTCAACAGTCAACTCTCAACAGTCAACTCTCAACAGTCAACAATCACCGACGGTGCAACCGGAATTGATATTAGCTGCCACATTTAGCAAAAGTAGCAAACAGATTAAACCCATTCATCCTCCATGCTATCCACGTGCGATCGCCACTCAACAGACCCCCAGCCGTCAAGCTTCTATCTCGATCGGCATAACCTTCCCACCCCAACATAGCCGCAGTCGGATAATGGCCGGGAAACTCTCCAGGGATTAACCTGATACCTGTACTGCTAACTCTCCACCCTACCTGTTTACTAAATGCTACGATTTGATCCTCGCAAGTCTCACACTTCATTCCTCCCACTTGCTCCCAAATTTGCAACTGCGGGGTAAATCCATATTTGCCCTCGCTGTATTTCGTCCACAATTGATCGATTTGGCGGAGGTTTGGGCAAGTTACATTGTCTGGGTTTTCATTAATGACTCTCGTAGTTTCCCGATTTGCCAGATACCACTTGTGAGCTTTCAATAAAGCTTGAAGTTTTTTGAATTCGCTATTTTTTTCTTGAGAATGAACGCTCAATAGGGGTTGCATCACCATAAAGGAGGCAGCAACTAAGGCAACTGTCAATCGGGTGTTAAACTTCACGGTAAAAAACCTATTTTTGTATTTTTTATTGGAATTTTTTCTAGGCTCTGATATATCTGCCACACAACCTATAGCAATCCTAAATCATTTGTGAATTTCTTACTCCCGGACCGCGAGTTCGGGGAGGGTTGGGGTCGGGTAAAAAATTTACGACTCATGCAAGGATTGCTATATGCAATCTTTATAGCACCAATTTTAGATAAAGTTGCATATAATTCAGTTCTCCGCAGTAGACGAAGCAATTCCTAGGGCTAAATTAACTGGTTCCCAGGCATAGCCTAGGAACCGATGTAAGCGAGGCTGTGCCTGACAAAGAGTAGAATCTAAACAGATTGAGTTACATGATGGCGGCTGGTCAATTTATCCAATTGATTCACCAACAAACTTAGGAACAATCCCACATCGGTAACAACTCCAGTAGATTCGATCGAACCCCGATCGCTCAATTTCGTCACCACCGCCGGATTAATGTCCACACAGACCATCTTCACACCCGCCGGCGTCATATTTCCCACACCAATTGAGTGCAGCATAGACGACAGCATTAACACCATATCCGCACCCCGTAACAGCTCAGTATATTCTTCTTGAGCCTTAACTAAATCCATTTGCGTGTCGGGAAGTGGCCCGTCATCGCGGATCGAACCGGCAAGAGAAAACGGTATATTGTTCTTTACGCACTCATACATCACACCGTTAGTAACCAAGCCTGCTTCAACAGCTTTTGCAATACTCCCGTAACGCCGCACAGCGTTAATTATTTTCAAGTGGTGACGGTGTCCGCCGCGCACAGCAACACCGCGTTTCATGTCAACCCCTAAAGAGGTTCCCATATTCGATTGTTCCATGTCGTGAACCGCGATCGCATTTCCACCTAACAGCGCTTGTACGTAACCTTCACGAATTAAGTGCGCTAAATGTTCGCCACCGCCGGTGTGGATAACAACAGGCCCCGCCGTAACTACAACTTTGCCACCGCGATCGCGAATTTGGCGCAATTCCCACGCTACTTGTTCCACCACCAATTCTACACGGCGCTCGCTAGAAACGCTGCCCGACATAAAGCTGAATTCTTGAGAATTGCGCTGTTCCCGCGATTCTGTTTTGCGGATTGTGCGGATACCCACTACATCTACAACGACTTTTTCACCTACTTTTAAATCTCGCAGTAACTTGCATTGAGCCACTAAACCATCGGCAGTTTCAGTAATAGCAACTGCACTGTCCATCCGCTGATTTTGCACTTTCACCCACTGGTTATTTACCCGCACTTCTGTGGGATAAATCGTACTCACATAAAAGTCGTCCGGACCGACGCCATCTTGCACTACCGGTTCTAAAATAGCGTCGCAAATCTCTTGCGGCGGGGGCACTGCACCCAAGTCAATCAGCAGTCCCATGATTTCTTCCATCACATCGTGGGAAGGAGCCGAAACTTTAACGTCTGCACTGGATGTGCTTTGCCGCTGCTCTCCTAAATTGAAATTGAGCACTTGGAAACTGCCGCCGTTTTCGATAATTAAGTCTAAAGCGCGACTGATTAAACCAGCATCTAGCAGGTGCCCATCCATGCGAATTGTGCGGCTTTCTACCATCACGTTTGCCGATCGATCTTCTTGCACCGGTTCCGTTACCCGCAGCGTCAAACACTTACAGGCGCCGCCCGCTTTCAGAAATTCGGTCATCGGCGTTTCAATTACTCGAAAACCGACATTAGTGATGCGCGTTTTCAAGGCTTCGCTAACCTTGTTCATTACCACAACTTTATCAATATTGACGGCATTGCAGGCAAAGTTAGCGGCATCTGCTTCTTCAATAGCAATGCGTTTTTCTGGTGGTACCCGCATTTCAATTAAGCGGTTTGAGTAGGAATCAAATGCTGCTGGGTAGTAGAGCAAATAGCCGCCTGTCAGAGGACAAAAACAGGTGTCAAGGTGATAGAAACGTTCGTCAACTAAACGCAGCGAAAGCACTTCTATGTTGAGCCATTTTGCTAGTAACGGGTGCGAGTCGAGTTCGGAACGGAAGCCGTATCCGGCCCACAACCAGCGTCCTTCGCGATCGAGCAAAGCATCGCCAGCGCCCTCAAACGGCAAGTCTTTCGGGAGTTCGTGCACGGTGAAACCTTTGCTTTCAAACCATGCTTTGAAATAGGGCTCTTCGCCTTGGCGTTCTTTGTGATAGAAACGGCTGAGGACGAAGGTATTGCCTAAAAGTAAGCCTGCGTTGGCGGTGAACACCATATCCGGCCAGCCTTTTGCCGGCGGTACCAGGTCTACCACCGCGTTGTCTTTGAGGACGCGGTAGAGTTTTTCCCACTGTTCGACGGCGCGATCGCGCGACGATTTGTGGACATTTCCCTCCATCCACGGATTAATCACGTAGTCTACATCGTAGTGGTCGGGAGCGCACATGAGGAAGCGAATTGAGTCAGTCATAATTCAGTAAAAATGTGGTAAACGCTACAGCAGACGTATGTTGACAGAGTTTGTATAAAAGCAACTGTAATATCCACTACTAATTGTAGCAGCGGAACGTCTGGAGCCTTAAAAGGGTAACTTTTTATTATATCACGCTTAGGATGAAATTACACTAAATCACAGACCGTTCGCAGGAAATACAGGAGAAAATGTCAGGTTTTGAGGCACCATAAAATAGGTTCAGATAGACGATTAATACGATCTCCGTTGAATTGTCGCCAATCTGACGGTAGGGGCGGGTTTAAACTCGTCTCTAGCTTATATTAGAGATTGTTGGCTCACGAGCCCCTACAATAATTAGGGTTAATTTACCGGGCATGAGATAACAGCTTATCCTAATTTTTAACTTTCAACTTTTGCGAAATCGGCAGTTCGATCGCAAATTCAGTTCCCCGGCCAAATTCTGAATGACACTCCAACTTACCGCCGTGGGTATCTTTCACAATTTGGTAACTAATCGACAACCCCAAACCAGGGCCCCTTCCCACAGGTTTTGTAGTAAAAAATGGGTCAAACATCCTTGACTGAACTTCGGGACGGATACCGGGCCCGCTATCAGAAATCCGCACACACACTTGATTTTCTCTGCTGACTTCCGTAGTAATGCGAATCTGGTTAACTTTGCAAGCACTGTTTACTGATGACTCTTCCACAGCGTCGATCGCATTCGACAGTAAATTCATAAATACCTGGTTTAATTGAGCCGGATAACACTCGACTTTTGGCAGTTTGCCGTAATTTTTAATAACTTGAATTTCCCCACGTTTGAGCTGTGACTGCAATCGGTGCTGCAAAATTACTAAAGTGCTCTCTATCCCTTCATGAATATCTATTACTTTGCGCTCTGTTTCGTCGAGTCTCGAAAAGTTTCGCAAAGACAACACGATCTGCTTAATTCGGTTAGCACCTTGTTCCATTGAACCCAGCATTTTCGGAAAATCCTCAGCGATAAAATCTACTTCTAGTCCTGCCAATTCTTGGGCAATTTCGGGAACTGGTTCGGGGTAGTATTGCTGGTAGAGCTCGATCACTTTTACCAAATCGCGAGCGTACTGTGCGGCGGGAATAATATTGCCGTAGATGAAGCTGACCGGGTTATTAATTTCGTGGGCAACTCCCGCTACCATTTGCCCGATACTTGACATTTTTTCGGCTTGAATGAGCTGGGATTGAGCATTTTTTAAGTCTTGCAGAGTTTGCTCTAGCTGTTGCGCTTTTTCTCGTTCTCGCTGTTCGCTAAGAAGCAAAGCTGCTTCGGATTGTTTGCGATCGCTAATATCGATATGCGTGCCCGTCATCCGCAAAGGATTTCCCGAAGCGTCGCGTTCCATCACCTTCCCTTGAGTCAAAATCCACTTCCACTCGCCGGATTTTGTCAGCATCCGAACTTCCTTTTCGTAAGTCGGATCTTTGCCTTCTAGGTGAGCATTTAGCGCTGCTTTAGCCGGAGGCAAATCCTCTGGATGTACCAGTTGCTCCCACAATGCGAAACTATTTTCTACCTCCTCTACTTCATATCCCAGCATCGTTTTCCACCGCGAATTAAAATATACTTCTCCCGTGACAAGATTCCAATCCCACAATCCCATCGCACTCCCTTCAAATGCCAGATAAAAACGTTCTTCGCTAATAAGCAAAGCTGCTTCGACTTGTTTTCGATCGCTAATATCCATGACTGTTCCCAACAGTTTTATTACTTCCCCGGTTTCGCTAAAAACAGCTTCTCCCCTTGCTTCCACGTATATAATTTGACCGCTAGGATGCAAAAATCGAAACTCTCTTTTGTAGGAAATGCCTTGTGAGATAGCGTGGGTGACAGTTTGTTGGAACAAGTCTCTGTCGTCGGGATGACACATCTGTAAATGTTGGGCAAATGTCGGTTCAGGTGCGGTTGAGTCAAGACCAAAAATGCGGAATACTTCTTCTGACCAAGTAATTTTATTTGTGACGACATCAAATTCCCAACTGCCGATATGGGCAATTTTCTGGGCTGCTGCTAGAGTAGCTTCGCTTTGTTGAAGTTTAATTTGCTGTTGTTTATCTTGTTCGAGAAGATTGGCTTGAGCTCTGGCAATTCCCATTTGTGCCGCCACAGTTTTCAATAATCCGATCTCATCTTGCGTCCAGTGGCGGGGGCGATCGTACTGGTGCAAGCATATCATTCCGTTGGCTTTTCCCTGGTAGGAGGTGCGGATGGAGATCATCGACTTCAAACCTATTTGACAGTACAAATCTCTGACGTTTTCTAGCAGGGGTTCTGCAAAAACATCATCATAAACTACAGGTTGATCTTGGGACAATAAAAACTGAGTGTGACGGTTGCCATCTACGGTAATTTCTACATCTAAAAGCGATTTTGCGGCAGTTTTTCTGTACTCAGCCACATTATAAATGCTAGGAATTGGGTGTTCTGTGTAGGTGTGAATCAAGCAGCAATCGGCATTAAAAATTCGGCCTATTTGGGCCGCGGCTGTTTGAAAAATTTGCTCCGGCTGTAAGCTGTAGCGAATTTCCAGAGTAATTGTTTCGAGCAAAAATATTTGCTTGAGTTGTCGTTCCAAAGCAGCTAAAGCTGTTTTAAGTTCGAGTTCTGCTTGTTTGCGATCGCTAATTTCAGTAGCCGTTCCCAGGATTTTCCAAGGTTTGTCGTCCGCTGTTCTGGCAAACACGGTATCCCGGCTCAAAAACCAGCTAGATTCACCGTTTTTGTGCTGAATTCGGTACTCAAACTCAAAGCTTTCACCGTCTTTTGCTGTCTCAATCCTGCTGATATGTTCTGAAAATCCCGGCAAATCCTCAGGGTGTATAAAGTTAGGAAGAAATGCTCCTGCCATCTGCTGTATTTCTTCAAGGGTGTAGCCAATATCGCTATAGATTTCCCGGTTGATATAGACAGTTCGCTGTTCTATCAAATCGTAAACGTACAAAAGATTAGGATTTGTTTGAATTACTGCCGACAGCCAGCGTTGGCTGTCTCGAAGTTCTGCTTCGACCCGCTTGCGTTCTTCTATTTCTGCTTGCAGTCGCGCATTTTGTGCTACAATTTCCTTAGAAAGCCGACTGAGCAGCATTTGATTTTCGACGCGGGCCACCACTTCTGCTATTTCAAACGGTTTACTAATGTAGTCTACCGCCCCCACTGAAAAAGCTTTGACTTTATCAAATACTTCATTTAAAGCACTGATAAAAATCACAGGAATATCTTTGGTTTCCGGACAAGCTTTTAGCTGTTCGCAGACTTGATAGCCATCCATACCGGGCATCATGATGTCCAGCAAAATCAAATCCGGTGGAGTAGACAAAGCAAATTTGAGAGCAAATTTGCCATCTCGTGTCGGCCGCACTTTATATCCCCGCTTAGACAAAAGCTGGTATAAAAGACGCAAGTTTTCTGGGTGGTCGTCCACCATTAAAATATTTTCTTGTAAGGCAGTGTTTTGAAGCGTAAGTGTTTCTAGTCTTGGATTTTTCTCGTCAGTTGTATTCACAGCAGAGCCTCGAACTATTCAAATTTTATATGTGGGGATATTGTTAAAGCCATTTACCGCTTGTACCTAAAACTCTCAGAAAAATCCCCATAACTATCGGATATATATAGCGCACCCTAAATTATCTGTCATTATATCAAAATTAAGGCTCGTTTAAAAATGTTTGCGGATCAAATTATCGCAGCAGAGCGAGACAACAGGCGAGATTCCTCAAATCACAGGCTCAGCAAGCAACTTTTATTAAAAGTAAAACTTTTACAGTCTCTCAAACCCGGTTTTGCCTGCATTTACCGGGTGGCTCGGGGTTGTGTTTTTGCAGTAGATACACTTACTCGAAACGGCAACTAAACCAGCCCTAACCATTCGTGTCAACTTAAAACTAAAATCCTTTGTCTCTCGGGTTTGTATCCAAGTCTTGAGTCCCCTCGCATCCCCCTTCTTAATGGGGACTTTGATTGCTCTTTTACCCCCCTTCTTAAGGAGGGCTAGGGCGATACAAGCAGAATTGTCAAACAGTATACCGTTACTAAATTTGAGCTTAAGTTGACACCAATGCGCCCTGAAAAACTACAATATCTTATATCTTATTGGCGCCGTCGGGCTGATTTATGGTATCTTTGTCTGAGCCGACAATTCCCCGCCAGCGGCGTACACGGCTTTCACATTATACCAATTCAGAAAAATCCGAGCAATTTCTAAAGCTAACTGCGGCTTGCCTCGGTCAATCAACCACTGCAAAAAAGGAGCCATCGTCCGCTCGTTCAGCATCCCGCCGAAGGATAAAAATCCCCACAGAATTTGGTGCAAAAAAGTCATTTGAATCATCATCCGTACTTCCCAACTTGGGTGTTTTTGATAAAACAAAACTCCCATTCTCCCGCGCTGAATTTCTCGGTCAATCATGCCGGGAACTTGCTCTAAACTAAAAGGTGGATGCCAGTGATAGCCGACAGCAGCCGGACATTTAATCAGTTTCAAACCTAATTTTTTCAACCTGACACCCAATTCTAAATCTTCCCATCCGTACAGTTGAAAGCGAGTGTCAAAGAGCCCAGCAGCCAGCAGCCAGTGGCGGGCGATGGCCACATTTCCCGTAGCAAAATAAGCAGCCGAAAAATCGGTTATTTTGTAAGGTTCCGAAGTAGGATTGTCGAAATTGCAAGTATTAATCACGCTGCCGTAAGTAAAAACCGCATTAGTATCTTTGTAACCCTGTAGCAAAGCATCTGTATGTGCTTGCAAAAAATGCTCCGTTACCACCAAGTCGCTGTCAATAAAAATAATTGTATCGCCCTTAGCATCTTCAACGCCCAAATTCCGGGCAGCGGCGGGGCCTTGGTGACATTGGGCGATCGATCGCACATGAGGCAACAAGTCGGCATTTGCCACCAACCACTCCAGGGTCCCGTCCGTCGAACCGTCGTCCACGACAATTACTTCATACTCTCTGACAATCTCACCGAAATGCTGATTTTCCAAAGCCAGTAGACATTTTGCCAAAATCGGTTTACGATTGTACGTCGGAATCACAACACTAAAAAACACGGCTTTTCCCCATCGCCACAGTTACCGTATCCCACGGTAGCAGATTTTTCGCAGCAACTCCCCGGGGAAATAGCAAAGTTTAACAAAAAAAGAATATATAAATCTGTACTATTTCTGACAAGAATGGATCTCAATTAGGTGCATAATGAAAAGTCGGTTAAATATCACATCTTGCACCATTCTCCAGAACAGGCAAGATGCCTGTTCCACAAACATTTAATTTTATTGTGGGGCAGGCATCTTACACCATTCTCAAGAACAGGCAAGATGCCTGTGCCACAATAATTTAATTTTATTGTGGGGTGGGCATCTTGCCCGCCCTGAAAAGCTTAGTGACAATGGTGCAAGATGTCAGTTAAATTCAGGATGTAAATAGCAATGAGTCGCGCTAAAAAAGTTGTACTAGCATATTCGGGCGGAGTCGATACCTCCGTCTGCATTCCTTACCTCAAAAACGAGTGGGGTGTGGAAGAGGTAATTACTCTGGCTGCGGATTTGGGACAGGGAGACGAATTAGAACCGATCCGCAAAAAAGCTTTAGCATCCGGTGCTTCGGAATCTTTAGTTATTGATGCTACCGAAGAATTTGTCAAAGACTATGCGTTTCCAGCGATTCAAGCTAACGCACTTTACGAAAACCGTTATCCCCTTTCGACTGCCCTGGCTCGCCCGCTGATTGCTAAATTGTTAGTAGAAGCTGCCCAAAAATACGGTGCAGATGCGATCGCCCACGGTTGCACAGGTAAGGGAAACGATCAGGTGCGGTTCGATGTGTCGATCGGCGCGCTCAACCCGAAGATTAAAATCTTAGCACCGGCGCGGGAGTGGAAAATGAGCCGGGAGGAAACGATCGCATACGGCGAGAGATGCGGCATTCCGTCGCCTGTCAAGAAGTCTTCGCCTTACAGTATCGATCGCAACTTATTGGGAATGGCAATTGAAGCCGGAATCCTCGAAGATCCTTGGGCGGAACCGCCGGAAGAGGTGTATTTGATGACAAAGGCGATCGAGCAAACTCCCGACACACCCGAATATATTGAAATCGGTTTCGAGTTCGGAAATCCTGTCAGTTTGAACGGCAAAGAGTTATCACCAGTCGCCTTAATTTCCCAACTCAACGAGATAGTTGGAAATCACGGAGTCGGGCGCATCGACATGATTGAAAACCGCCTAGTCGGGATTAAATCGCGGGAAATTTACGAAACACCAGCGATTTTAGTGTTAATGCACGCGCACCGGGACTTAGAAAGTTTGACGCTGACAGCAGATGTAACGCGATACAAGCGAGGCATCGAAGAAACCTACAGCCAAATGATTTACAACGGCCTTTGGTACAATCCTTTAAAAACAGCTTTAGACGCATTTATTCAGGACACGCAAAAGCGAGTAACCGGAACCGTGCGACTCAAACTATTCAAAGGAAATGCCACAATTGTCGGTCGCAAATCCGACAATTCGCTGTACAGTTTCGACTTAGCAACTTACGGCGCTGAGGACGAATTCGACCACAAGGCGGCCGAAGGCTTTGTCTACGTTTGGGGACTGCCGACCCGCATTTGGTCGGAGAAGAATCGGGGTTAGAATTTGTTAACAGTTATGGACGCAAAGAAACCGGGTTTCTCTCAAAAATCTTTGCTTTCTCAACCATAGATAGGAAGAAACCCGGTTTCTGGCCTCGATGTGCGTCCAGGACTGACAAACAAAGTCCGCGCAACGCGAGACTAAGAGTAAGGTGGGCATTGCCCACCTTATTTGTTATAGTATAGATAAAATAATTTTAAAATCCTAGTGAGTTTGGTATAATAGAAGTGGTCGGAATCTACAATTATAAAAAACTCCATAGAAAGCCAATGATTGCAAATCAAAACCAAAATTACATCTCACCGGAAGAGTATCTGAAATTAGAAGAACTCAGCCTGGTTAAACATGAGTATATTCAGGGCGAAATCTACGCAATGGCAGGTGCTACTGAATCTCATGTGACAATATGTGTCAACTTAGTCAAAACACTAACCGATCATGTCCGGGGCAATGGCTGTAAGCTCTACACTGGAGATATGAAAGCCCGAATTGATACAGCAAATATCTACTACTATCCTGACGTGATGGTAAGCTGCGACGAGCGAGACAGAGCTTTTAAATCTTTTAAAAAATATCCTTGTTTAATTATCGAGGTTTTGTCTGATGGAACTGAAGGATTCGATCGGGGCGATAAGTTTGCTGACTATCAAGAATTAGAAACCCTTCAAGAGTATGTGTTAATTAGTCAAAAGCGGCAGCGGGTGGAGTGTTTCCGTCGCAATGCTGAAGGATTGTGGGTTTTGTATTCCTATACTCAAGGAAGCGAAATTCACTTAGCTAGTGTGGACTTTCGCACTAGCATGGATGCTATCTATGAGGATGTTACATTTACAGGCAATGATTCGGAAGAAGTGAATTGAGATACAATAATCAAAGCCATTAGTCACTCGGCGATTGAAATCGCTCCTTGTCCAACGAAGTCCGCCTGCCCGGACTAAAGAATAAAGCTGCGATCGTAGCAGAATTTAGTATCATGCTTGTACCTGACTCAATATTTCCAAAAACTCTTGCACAACTAGATCCGGTTGTTCGCTGCATCGGGTAGCGTCGTAATGTTTGACAAGAGTAATGCCAGAATCTATCAAAAGCCCGCACTTTTCATCTTCTGTTGTGTTTGGATGGGATAATTCGCTGTCAATTTTCAGTATACCTAGCTTGTTTTGGTGGAAGATCGGAAAGTCAGCTTGTTGGTTTTGTCTCCCTGCGGGTGTTGCGAGTCGGAGTTGGGAGTTGGGGATGAAGAGGGTGGAAGTGCGATCGAGTATTTCGGTAATTTTCACTTGTGCGTCAGCAGGATGCTCGGACGAATTATCTCCGCTGTACCACAAGCGACAAAACTCCTAGAATTCTGTAATAACCTACTGCCATTGATTACTAAAGTGTTTGGGTTTTAGTAAGCGATCGCCTTTGAGCAAACACCCCTAATAATTGCGATCGCACTTCTTCTCCTCCCTTGTTCTCCGCATTCTGTCAATTATAGCGATCGAGGTTTTGAAGTCCGCGCAAGCGTTGCTATCCCGCCGGGAATCGCTCAACTCTTAACTACCTCCAAACCCGTATCTTTAGCTACTTGTTGCGCCACAATTTCCTCCAAAGTAGCGACTCTCTCCCACTTAGACTCTATTGGCTCAAACTGACAGTAGCAAAGTACGATCTCATCCCAGTCGCAGTCTTCGCCAACACCAGGATAGCACTGTACTTTTGCGACAAACCAATCGCTTTGGCGGTGGTAAATTTCTCCGTCTGCGAAACGTTTAGATTCTCCCAAGCGATCGCCTATTTTGGGGATAGTTCGGTTTCTGGAATAATCCATTTCTTCGTGCAGCAAGTAAGTACCCGAACCTATGGCGTCGAGCCTTTTTTCCCATCCAGTCTGTGCACCGTCAGTGCGGTAAATCTTCAGTGTTGGCTTGCATTTAAGCGAGTTAATCTTGGTGGTCATACCACAGCTCCTGAAAGTTAATCTCTTCTCCTACAAACTCGCAGTCTACCTTCAAAACTGGGTCGTTATTAGAAATAAATCTCTGATAATCCCAGCCGTATTTTTTAGCCATTTCGGCGCATTTATCTGGATCGGTCGCCGGTTTTGTAAATCGCTTTTTCTTGGACGGGTCAGTTTAGGACATTTTACCACTTTGGAATTGAACGCCGCAGCCTCATTATACTGCCTTCTCTTTAGATTGTCACAACTGTACCGATGATTTAACTCAATCCAGGAACATCCTCATACAAAGCAGAGATTGGACACTGAAAATTGATACTAGCCAACTCCAGACAGTCCCCCTCACCGTAAGAATAAAAAACCCAACGTCCGGCCACATTGCGACGGTAACAATCTATATTCATCCGCTGTTGAGCGATTAATACATATTCTTGTATAGTTGAGAGCTATCGATAATCCGCAAATTTATCTCCTCTGTCAAACGCCTCAGTTGTGGGAGATAAGACTTCCACTTTATGTGATGTTATGTTAATTACCAATAAAACTGGTTTGTAGTGAGGAGTTTAGTCCTTATTGACTAATAGTTTCGCTATTGGGGACTGAAGTTCTCACTACCAACTCGATGAGTTTTAGGACTGAAGTTCTCGCTACCAACTTGAGGATTTTGAGGACTGAAGTCCTGACTTATTAATAGGCGATCGACAATCATTAGACTTTTTGCAAAAATAGATAATATCTGCGTTAATTTGCGTTAATCTGCGGTTAAAAACAGAAAATCCAGAACTCTTGCAAAAAGCCTAACCACCAATCTTACTTAGTCTTGTCCAAACTCCGCGACTCCCACCAAATAGGAATTGCAATCCAAGCAACTGCTAACAGCAAAGCCAATACCGCAAATTGAGCAGCCCAAGCTACCAATTTCTCTAAAGACACAACTTGTCCTAAGAAGTAGGATAAACTTACCATTACAGATGCCCAACTGGCAGCACCCAGAATGTTGAACAGCGAAAATTTCCAAAAAGGCATTTCTGCAATACCCGCTAGGGGGCTAGCAAAAATTCGCAGCAGTGCAATGAAACGGCCCAAAAATACAGCTTTAGCTGCATTTTGGCTAAACTGTGCTTTTAAGTCAAACAGTTGTTCTTCCCGAAAGCGGAAAAATTGTCCCAGCTTCAGCAGCAGTGGCCAGCCGCCGTATCTGCCGATCGCATAACCGAAATTTCCGCCCACAGTCGCACCGCCGATCGCACTGGCGAGCACAAACCAGTAATTCAGTTCCCCGCTACCAGCTAAAAACCCGCCAGCAATCGTAATAGTCTCACCTGGGAGAGGAATTCCCAGATTTTCCAGTAAAATTCCCAGAAATATTGCCCAATAGCCGTAATCATGGGCAAATTTCTGAATAGTCTCTAGCGATAAAAACTCAAAAGACATTGGATGCTGCCTTCGTAAACTTTTGCAAAGCTCAATACTTTTATATATTGGCTTGATTCAGGCAATAGTGCAATCTTTCGCTGTGATGAAAACCACACTACATGGGCAATCGGTGGTTCAACTAAAAATTAGCCTTTCAGGTATACTAGGTTAATCGAGAATTGTTGCGGTTGCGTTCCGGGCGATCGCGCGGTCAGTTTTCCTACTAAATTTATCACAACGGCTCTGCCCACCGATTCCCACCTCGGTCGATCGCCGTTCCTCAAACCTTAGCTGAAATGCCCTGATTCTTTCAACCAAATCAGCAACTAAACTCACTTATTCATACTTTACGATCGTAGGATAACTGCTATGGAAAATCCCAACTTCAACCAACACATCATCTTCCAGCCTCAAAACTGCCTCGACTCCAAAGCCGGCAGCCTCCTCCGGGAACAGCTAGCCGAGATTGTGCCCGAGCGCCACAAACTCTGGATAATAGACATGGCCGCCGTAGATTTTATCGACAGTTCCGGGATCTGCGCCTTAGTCGCCGGACTCAACGCCGCCCGCCGCCGGGGATGCCGCCTCGTCATCTGCAACCTCTCAGCAACAGTCAGGCTAATATTTGAAATTACTCAACTCGACCAACTCTTTGAAATCTTCGACAGTTGCGACCAAATTATCTCCCCTGAAACTCCGGCTCGAGTTGCTAGATTAAAATCATCTCCCCAGATCAAATCTCAAATCTCAAATTTCAAATAGACTTCAAGTAACCGCCGAGCAAATTTGAAGATCGTAAATAGGCTTATTTGTCAAGCAATACCAATGACAGACAAATAAATCCGGCAGTTGAACGCCGACAGAAGCGATCGCAGGTGCAGCCGGAAAAGGCCAAAGTCGATCGAAACAAATCCTTTCCCCTACGAAGCCGAACTGCATCAAATAAGTCCCCGGCGGCGCATTTAAAAGATTCAGCAAGCGGTAAGCCAACTCATACAACTGCTGCCGCCAAAGATCCGACAAATGCACCGGTTGAGAGTAACTCAAGGCGTCAGACTGCTTAGAAGCTGCAGCACCGATCGCCTCAGCATATAGCGGCCCCTTTGCCGTCAACACCACAGGCAGCCAAAAATTGCCCTCGCCGACGGGAAAAAGCAACTCCTGAGCCACTCGATCGCGCGCCGCCGAAACATTGCCGCAAAATCGAAACACATCTTGAGCGGGAAAAACCAGATTTTCTGGCAGATCCAGCGTCAAAGGACAAACGAGCGCCCCACCCGGAGCGATCGCGCCAGAATTGAGTTCAGAAACCCCACAGATATTGACTTGAGTTAAAGGATGAGATTGAGCGATCGCCGCCTTGAGACTTGCGGCCGGACCTTTCTCGCCACCCGCCACAATTAAAACCTCAGACATTGCCAAAGCTCGGCATTTGAATGCCGCGATCGTCCGTTTCATCGACGCTCGGCAGATCCAAGCCCTTAGCCTTGCGGCTCCGCACAGCCAGACGGTAAGTTACGCTTTGCAACTCAGTGTGCAACTGGCGATTTTCCTTTTGCAGTTGATCCAATTTTTCCTTAATCGGCTCGATCCGTTCGGCAAACTTCTGGCGGTAAACCCCCGGCAATTCCTGAACCACCTGTTCTAGCATCCGAGAGCGATCCGTCAATTCTTGCACCGACTGCCGCAGTTGGTAAACCTCAGCATCCCGCTCCGCGATTTGTTCCTGATAAAAACCCACCTGTTCTTCAACAGCTTGGAGTTGTTCCCGCATTGCCTGGATTTGAGCCTGGTTGCGATCGGAAACGGACGGCGGCGGCACAAAACTCGAATTTCCCTTCACCAGCCTGAAAAGTTCTTGAGACAACTGCTGCACCAATTGGTCGCGCATTTGCAGCTCTTCGGTGAGACGAGATACCTCTGATTGCAGTTCTTTTGAGCTTATAAGTTTACTCTGGTTCACGATGACTCTCAGCTTTTACTATAGAATGTGTTTCTCTTTAAAAATATCTTTCCCTTACCGCAGAGGCAAGAGTTTGTTCAAAAGTTTTGAACCCGTTACGGTGACAACTCCTACACCAACTGAGTAAAGTATGGTGTAGGCTTCTGGGTGACTCCTGCTATTGCATAGGACATTAACTGAGCTTTAAGAACGGGTTGCCCCACCGCTCTATTTTTGATTACTAT
>NZ_JAUBTO010000162.1:0-16792 GCF_036702495.1 Microcoleus sp. C2D2
GCGACTAATAATAATACCGCTGCAACTCAACTGGTTCGTACTGCTGATGTTACACCGCCAACTGTTGCCTTAACATCGGCATCAGCAACAACAGTCAACGCAGCATTTAGCGTCACAGCAACATTTAGTGAAGATGTCACCGGGTTTGATAATACTGATATTACCGTCACCAATGCGACAGTCGGTAACTTTGTCCCAGTTAATGCCAAAACCTACACCTTTGATGTCACCCCGAATGCGGATGGCGTTGTCACTGTTGATGTGCTTGCGACTCAAGCTACGGATACTGCGACTAATAATAATACCGCTGCAACTCAACTGGTTCGTACTGCTGATGTTACACCGCCAACTGTTGCCTTAACATCAACTTTACCGACAACAATAAATGCACCATTTTTAGTCACGGCAACTTTTAGTGAAAATGTGACAGGATTTAGGGAAAGTGGCATTAATGTTACTAACGGTACGGTTAGCGGTTTTACAGGTAGCGGCACGAGTTATAATTTTACAGTCACACCGAATGCTGATGGCCCCGTCACAGTTGATGTACTTGCGGCTGTTGCGTATGATGCTGCCAGTAATAACAATATCGCTGCAACTCAACTGATTCGTAATGCTGCTAATATCACCCCACCTCCTGCTATATTGGGTGCCGTTTCTAATATTTCTAGAGGGGGTGGTACAAGTCAGATATTGACAGTTACTTTCAGTGATAGTAGTGGAATTGATGTTAGCAGTTTAGATGATTCTGACTTGGTAGTAATTTGGTCAGGTGGTGCTATTGGTGCTGCGTTTGTGGGCGTCGATACTAATAGTAACAGTACGACTCGCACGGCAACTTATTTGCTGACTCCGCCTGGGGGAAGTTGGGATGATACAGATAATGGCAGTTACGCTGTTTATTTGCAAGCATCGCAAGTAAAAGATTCTTTTGGCAATCAATTTGTAGGTAGCAATTTAGGCAGTTTTACTGTTAACATTCCCCCGCCAACACCGACTCCGACTCCAACGCCGACTCCGACTCCCCCGCCGACTCCGACTCCCCCGCCGATTCCGACTCCCCCGCCGATTCCGACTCCCCCGCCGATTCCGACTCCCCCGCCGATTCCGACTCCCACGCCGATTCCGACTCCCACGCCGATTCCGACTCCGACTCCCACGCCGACTTTAGGTACTCCCGCTGTCATTTTCCTTGAACCACTTGGCAGTACCGACGTACTCGAAAGCTTGGGCAGCGATATATACAAAGTGCGACTTAATACTCAGCCAACTGCTAATGTCACCGTCGCCATTACCCCTGGAAGCCAAGTTACTGTCAGCCTACCTGCCCTTACTTTTACTCCCGCCAATTGGAATATCGCTCAAACGGTAACGGTGACTGCGGTTGACGATGCGGTTGTTGAGGGCGATCGTGTCACCCCAATTAGCCACGCCACCACCAGTACAGACACATTGTATAATAATCTGGTCGCCCCTCTCACAGTCAATATCAGCGATAACGATAACTTAGGGGATGTCCAAACCTTGTTCCAAAAGTCAGTAATCGGTTTCACAGACAAGGACGATCGCGTCACAGGATCGCCCTTGAATGACATGATCCACGCACGCCCCGGCAACGATTATCTTCATGGCAAAGCAGGAGATGACTTGCTTTACGGACAAAAAGGGGATGACGGCATCAGGGGCGGTGATGGCAATGACATTATTTTTGGTGGTCAGGGGATTGACTTCATTACTGGCGATCGCGGTATTGACTTGATTTACTCTGGTAAGGGAAACGATCGCATTTACGGGGGGAATGGCGACGATATAGTGTTTGGCGACGGGGGCAATGACTACTTATGTGGAGAAATGGGTGCCGACACTCTCACAGGCGGAGGGGGTTTTGATGTGTTTGCGATCGCGATCGGTACTGGTTCAACAGCCGCGGACGCCGCCGATGTGATTACTGATTTTACCCTAAATCAAGACACAATTGATTTAATTAGCCCCCTGGCTTTTAACCAGTTAAATATTTTTCAAGGAACAGGCGCTTTTGTTAGCGATACGATAATTCAGTATCAGGTAACAGGGGAATACTTAGCTATATTGAAAGGAGTGACGGCCAGCAGTATAAATCCGCTCGTAACTTTTTAGACTTCGTATGTTGTTGCGCTTTAGCGCTAAAGTGCCACAACATACCTATAAGAGTGATATTAAGCTGTTGTGCATTTAAACTATGATACAAGCATTAGCCTTATTTTGAAGTTTTGGCCTCCATTTAATAATTAACTCTCCTTCACTTAAGAGGTGATGTAATATAGCGCAACCGCGCCCGATGGGGAGGACGTTGTTAATCGCTCAAACCATTGCCCCCAATTGCATTTTCCTTCTCTTCTAGATAACTAAAGCCTTCAACATCTGCTATAGCTGCTGAGAGTTCCCGCGCGCTACGCGGCCGCCAACTCTCAGGACAAGCAGACTCTCAAAACCATCAGGGACTCGCGGTGTAATAATGTAGCGATCGAGTTTCGGACTGTGGCAATTAATGTAAATTGTGTAGCCTCTCTTTGATTTTGGTGCGAGTCACCAATGCAGACTGACAGCGTTCCCAGTAAATTTTAGCGACGCCATCGCCCTGATTCTGACGCCAACACTCGGAAAACAGCCGCGCCGCTTCAAATAGCTTCCCTTCCGAGTAAATTGCCCTAGCTTCTGCAAACAATTCCAGCGTAGCTAACTTGCCCTCTTTAATTTCTAGCGGGTCAGCATCAAACACCTCATAAACCGTTACTGCTTCGGATTTTCCCTTGACTTTTACCGTATCGAGGGTGCGGATTGCATACTGGGATGGATTTTTTAGGCGCGAGTAAGTTGGGTGGGTAATTAATAGCGACACCCCATAATTTTTCGTCAAACTTTCTACGCGAGAAGCTAAATTCACCGCATCGCTGATTACCGTCCCGTCCATGCGATTCGGTCCTCCCACCGTTCCCAGCATCAAAGAACCCGTATTAATCCCAATCCCAATCTGAATCTGCGCACAGCCAGCCTTAGCGCAGTATTGATTGTATTCAATGAGGCGGTGCACCATAGCAATTCCCGCTTTCACCGCATGATCCGCCTCGCCGCTAAACAGCGCCATAATCGCATCGCCAATATATTTATCAATAAACCCCTTATTTTCATTGATAACGGGTTCCATGCGACTGAGATAGGAATTGATAAATTTGAAATTATCCTCCGGCGTCATAGTTTCCGAAAGCGTGGTGAAGTCGCGAATGTCGGAAAATAGCACTGACATTTCTAACTGCACTTGGTCGCCCAATTCCACATCAACGATGCTTGATTTCTCTAAAAACTGGAGGAATTGATGGGGAACAAATCGCTCGTAAGCTTTGTTGAGTTGAGCCAGCCTGGTTTCATTTTCGCGTACTTCTGTATAAAGCTTAGAATTTTGAATCGAGATAGCCGCCTGCCCAGATAACACTTTTAATAGTTCCACTCTTTCTGGGGTAAAAGCTCCGGCTGTCAGATTGTTTTCTAGGTAAACAATACTGACGATTTGAGATTGATTAATCAGCGGCACACATAAAATTGATTTGGGCTGATGCTTTTGGATGTAGGGGTCGTTGGTAAATTGTCCCTCTCGGACAGCATCATCTAGTACCACGCTTTCTTGAGTGCGGGCCACATAATTGACAATTGCAGAGGAAAGCTCTTGACAGATTTCAACGGGGATTGACTGCAACACGGTGACTTGTTGGGAATTTATTGTCCCTTCAGCTTCAATTAACAGCTTTCCCTGGCTTGACAAAATCAAATATCCTCGTTGCGCCCCTGCATTTTCAATCAAAATTTTCATCAAGCTAGACAATAGCTTATCCAGCAATATTTCGCCGGAAATAGCCTGAGACGCCTTCATAACTGCGGCGATATCTAGGTGATTACCAGAACCCGTGGTTGTCATTGCTACGGTAGTTTTAGTGTTTTTACTTCCCACCGGTTGAGTTACCGCGAATAATTGGGGATATCGCGTTTCTAAATCCGTTACCTTAGCAGTAGCTCCCCATTGAACATAACAATAATACGCCTCAAACATATAGGCTTGAGCAACTTTTGTTTTGCCCCATTCCGAGTAGAATTTGGCTGCTAGTTCGTTGGCCAGGGCTTCATCATTAGTATATTTGTTTTCTTGGGCTCCAGAAATGGCGCGATCGTACATTTCAATCGCCTCGGCTTTATTGCCCAACACCCGTTGCCGTTCGGCTTCAACTAAGTGCCATTTATGCAGATAATTCATCGGAGCGTTTTGCGCCCACTGTTGCAGCGTGCTTTGATGGGTTTCAACTAAGCCAAGAATTTCAGTTTGCTCAATTGCTGGCTGTGTCCGAAAAAGTGCCAGGTGGGTGAGGGCGGCATAAAAATGAAAAATCGGAACAAAAGCCGATCCCGATACTCCCATGACATACTGTTTGACTTGGGTAATGTGGTCTAGGGCAGCCGTGTAATTCCCATAGCAGTAAGCAAGCAGCAGTTTGTAGATGCAGGCACAAGCGATCGCCGTGAATTCATTATCCTCATAGTGCTTGGGAATCATCACCGTTTCATCGTAGGCAGAGCCTATTAAGAAATCCGGCCGAATACGCGTTTCCCTCAAGTTCTGCACTGTCTGCTGAATCATATCCAAATAAATCTGAGCCGAATATTGTTTCAACTGCGCCATGACAGCCCTGTAACCTGCTATTTCTGCTTCCCAAGAGTCTAGTTCTACCCCAGCGAATAAATGGGTATAAAAACAAATATATATGTTGTAGCCAGCGTCTACAAAGTCGCCTGTTTCCATGCCCAATCTATAGCCCTCTTTCAGCGTCGGTAACGTTGCCCTCAGAGATTCTTGGCGATGCTGAATCCAACCACCAAACAAAAGCAGAATTATAGACTTGAATTCGGGCACATTGAACCTATCGAGCAATGAGAGTGCCAATTGCCCAAAGCCATAGCCGGTTTCGACATCTCCTAAAAAGGCACATAACACCATCCCGTGCATCGCATACCCCACCGTCGAGGCGGGTGCATTCCCAAATTGCAGCGATAAACTCACCATCGTAGAGCTCAGCAGGGGAAGCAAACCGGGCATTCCCTGGAAAATGGGTGGAAATAACATACCAGACAGTTGCATAGCTGCCTGAGTCTGTGGATTTGTCATCACAGGTAGGTCAACAAGTTCCTCAATCTTTCTGCCGCTTAGTTGGTCCGCAAGGGCTTGTAGCGCTTTGCCAATTTTGGCTTCATCAGGTTCGGCAGGGAGTTGAATCCCCAATTGTAAGAGTGCGTTTCTTGCTACGGCGATCGTTTCTAACACCTTGCTCTGGGCTGTCTGAGCGGCAACTTGAATTTCGTAAATTTTAACTCGATCTAAAATTGTTTGGGCTTTTTGCAAAACCTGTGCTGACCTCTGCTCCATACCATCAAAGTCACCATTTAAATAGGCAATTTCAGCAGCAGCAACATAGAGATTTAGGGTCAATTCATATTGAGTTTGCCAGCATTGAGGTGTCAGTAGCTCAACTCCCATTTGCAGATACATATTTGCCGCAGCGTAGGCAGTAGAACTTCTGGCTTTACAACCCGCTGCCAAGTTGAGTTTTGCTAAGGCTTCTCGTTCGCTTAATTGATTGATTAACTCAATTCCTTGATTTAAATGCCCCACAATATCAAAAAGTTTTTCTTCTCTTTCAGTTTCCGAATAATTTTGTAGCAGTAACTGTCCAATCTTGAGATGAGTGGCTTGTTTTTGGTCGTTGGGAATCAATGAATAAGCCGCTTGCTGGACGCGATCGTGCAGGAACTTATAAGTAGAATTCGCAACAGACTCAGTAGGGGATCGCTCATCTGTTTGAAGGAAGTTATAGCCTTCTGCAACCAGTAAAATAAGTCCTTCTTGCAAGGCTTTCCATAACGCTGAGGCCGTTTGTTCTGGTAATTCTTCGCTGACTATTGCCAATGTATCTAAATCAAACTGCGCCCCAATGCAGGCGGCAAGTTTGAGAACATCCTGAGTAGGGACAGGCAACTTCTGCAATTGCGCCGCCATAAACTCCACCACATCCGAGGCGTCGGCAAATGTAACTTGAGCAATATCGCACTGCCAATGCCGTACATCCCAGTCAAAGATAATTTGACCCTCTTCATACAGCGACTTGAGGAATTGAGTCGAGAAAAAGGGATTACCTTTGGTTTTTTGATAAACCAATTCTGTCAAGGGCCCGGCCAAAGATAAATCGCAAATCAGCGTATCTGCTACCAACTGATTGAGATCTGCTAAACTCAAGGGTTGCAGGGTAATAGTATTCACCACTGCCCCAGACTTCACAATCTCATCCACCGTCAACATAAACGGATGAGCAGCGGACACCTCATTATCCCGATAAGCACCTAACACTAACAGATGCCCCCTATCCTGCATTAACAGTTGTAGCAACTTCAGGGATGCCGAATCCGCCCACTGCAAATCATCCAAAAACATCACTAAGGGATGTGAGGCAGTAGTAAATACTTGCACAAACTTTTCCATCAGCAAATTAAAGCGATTTTGGGCGGCACTCCCCGACAGTTCTAGTGCAGGACTTTGAGGGCCAATGATGCGTTCTAATTCAGGAATTACCTCAATTAGCACTTGCCCGCTGTCGCCCACTGCTGTCAGAATCCTGGTTTTCCATGTTTGTAATTGAGCATCACTTTCTGATAATAATTGCCCCATCAATTCCCGAAAGGCTTGCACAAATGCACTGAAAGGAATATTGCGCCCAAATTGGTCGTATTTGCCTTTAATAAAATAGCCCCGCTGCCTGGCTATCGGCTTGTGGACTTCGTTGACTACGGAGGTTTTACCAATCCCAGAAAAGCCAGCCACCAGCATCATTTCGGCGCTACCTGTACTGACTCGCTCAAAGGCTGCTAATAGTTGAGCGACTTCCGTTTCTCTGCCGTAGAGTTTTTCGGGAATCAGAAAACGGTCTGTAATATCCCGCGTTCCCAACTCAAATTCTTCTATGCTATCGGTTCCTTGTAATTGAACCAGACACTTATCTAAATCGTGTTTGATCCCCCCGGCCGTTTGATAGCGGTTTTCGGCATTTTTCGCCATCAATTTACTGACTATTTGGGAGATAATTAGGGGAATTCTGGGATCGATTTCGTGCGCAGGAATCGGCTGTCTGGCAATGTGGAAGTGAACCAACTCTAAAGCATCTTCTGTCTCAAAAGGCAGTTTTCCTGTCAGCAATTCGTAGAAGGTGACGCCGAGGGAGTAAAAGTCACTGCGGTAATCGAGAGCGCGATTCATCCTCCCAGTTTGTTCCGGCGAGATGTAAGCGAGGGTGCCTTCTAAAACGTTCGGGTTTTTTAGGCTCGGCGTTTCTCGCGTTAGCTGAGTGGAAATACCAAAGTCGATAATTTTTATCTGCCCCGTCTCTGGATTGAATACTATATTAGAAGGGTTAATATCTTTGTGGATGATGTTTGCCCTGTGAATTTGCCCTAAAATTTCTGTGGTGGCGGAAGCAACAAACAGAAACTCCTTAAGGCTAAACTTTCGCTGCTGCATCAATATTTTCAAGGATTGCCCGCCAAAGTCCTCCACAAACATCACGAGGCCGTTTTGGTATTTTTGCAAGTCATAAACTTGCACGACTCCCGCCTCTTTCAGCTCTCGGGTGATGCGGTATTCGGTGCGGTAGCGTAGCAATTCTTGAGGTGTGGGGTAGCTCTCTTTGAGAAGTTTGAGGATGAGCGGTTGGTTATCTGCTTCCCGAATCGCCCGGTAAACCAGAGAGTTGGCACTTTCATAGAGAAGTGTCTGGACGGCAATGCCTGGAATGGAGAGCATATTTATTTTTAGGGTAAAAATTAACGCGAAGTCAAAACGCACCCGGTTCGTTGTGTCTAGAATAGCGCTTTAGAAAGGAATTAGAAAGGAACAAATTGTCTTTTCTCACAAACTGTTAGTTTTTGAGCAGCTCGCGGCTTTCAGGTAGTGTGGCATAGTAATGGTAAGGAGCTATAATGGTACGTATCTAAGCCTTGTTAATTCTCAATTCCATGAATTGTCTTCCTTGCGGTTCTCCAAACAGCGTTACAAATGGCCCCACCCACAGCGGTAACCAAAACTTTAGATGTAGAGATTGTCACAGGCAGTTTGTTCAAAACCCAGACATCAACCGATTTCAGAAGAAACAAAAGAATTGAGCGATCGGCTTTAGCAAGAAAAAATATCTTGAGCCGGGATTGCCAAAGTCACGGGGGTGTCCCCCCGCTGGTTGCAATACTATGTGTTTTTCAACAATTAGCATTCGTCCTCCGGCAAGTTCAAGTAAAGTAAAAAAAAAGGCAAGCTAACGAGCCAATCTGATGAAATGTGGTCGTTTGTAGGCTATAAGGGTAACAAGCTGTGGAAAGAGCTGGCGATTGATGCCTTAACCAAAGAAATTCTAGGGCTGTAGATAGGAAGTAGAGTTGAAACTGGTGCTAGAGGTTTGTGGGATTCCCTCGTTGCAGTTTACAGACAAAGTCTCCTCTCTTATACAGATTTTGGGGCCGCCTCTAAAAAAGTTTTTCCTCGCCAGCGACACAAATCTGTCGGGAAAGATACGGGCCCAACTTCTGATATCGAAAGATTCAATAACACCCTGAGGCCAAGCAGATCTCGCTATTGTAAGAAATAGCGTGTCCTCATCTACAAAGCTCTCCAATCATCTCGCGGTCTTCTGGTATTTTAGCCCTGATTATAACGCTTCTTTACCCCTAAAAGTGTTTAGAATTTTTCCTTGCTATGCAGGACTACCAGACTTTGTTGTAATGATTTTGGAGAGTCATTTATCTACTTCCCCTTACCCTTCCGGGCTACAAACTCCCGCAGCCGCAGTAAACTAGCGGTTTGCCCCAAATTCAGCGGCAGCAGCGACACTCCCTCCAACCGAGACTGCACCCAACCGTCGCCCCAATACCACTCGTGGAATCCGTCAATTCCCTGGCTCAATAACAGCCGCAGACAATTCTGCTCAGCAATATCAACGTGATGCTGAACAGCCAGGGGGCCCAACCAACTCGTAAACGTCAAACCTTGAGAAAATTCTTCCGGCAAACCGCTAGACAACTGCTGCGGCCACAGCCACTGTTGCAATTGACTCGGACGCAACAAGCTGTCCCTAATCTCCGTTTCGGAAGCTTCAAGCTCAATCCGCAGGTTGCTTTGTTGAAAATTACCGAGCATAAGAATTTTAGATATAAGTGGAACTACTTAAATGTAACTTATTGCATTGGTTCTAACATATTCCGGGCGGGCTAGGAGCAACGCCCCACAAGCAGAAAATTCAGTGTTTGTGGAACAGGCCGGAAAGCCTGTTCATGTCCGGGCGGGCTAGAAGCAACGCCCCACAAGCAGAAAATTCAGTGTTTGTGGAACAGGCATCTTGCCTGTTCTTAGAAAGCAGAAAATTCATTCTTTGTGGAACAGGCATCTTGCCTGTTCTTAGAAAATAGTGCAAAATGTTCGATCGCACATCAGGGTCCATCCACCTTCATCTACACTGAAAAATTTAAGATCTTCGATCGAAACGATCGCCCCAGACCCGATTTTCGTATCGAACTGTTAAGCTCTGTTTCATTTCATTGAAATCTCCGGCCCGAACGCCTACCGCATCCAAAGTCCGTGATACCATCACACCTGAGTAATGCCTATAGAAAAAAACTGGAGAGAAAAGCTTTGACACTAAGGGTTGCAGTAGTAGGTTCAGGCCCTGCGGGTTCTTCCGCCGCCGAAACACTGGTAAAAGCAGGCATCGAAACATACCTATTCGAGCGTAAATTAGACAACGCCAAACCCTGCGGTGGGGCGATTCCCCTGTGCATGGTCAGCGAATTTGACTTGCCGCCACATATAATAGACCGCCAAGTCAGAAAAATGAAAATGATCTCCCCCTCCAACGTAGAGGTGGACATCAACATCGAAAACGCACACGAATATATCGGTATGTGCCGCCGCGAAGTGCTCGACGGCTTCCTGCGCGATCGCGCAGCTTCGTTGGGTGCAAAACTGATTAACGGCACCGTTCACACATTAGACATTCCTTCCAACAACACCGACCCCTACATTCTCCACTATGCCGACCACTCCGACGGCAGCGCCATGGGAATTCAGAAAACTCTGAAAGTGGATTTGGTAATTGGGGCTGACGGCGCTAACTCCCGCGTAGCAAAGGCGATAGACGCTGGCGACTACAATTATGCGATCGCCTTCCAAGAGCGCATCCGCCTGCCAGAAGATAAAATGGCTTACTACCAAGACTTAGCCGAAATGTACGTCGGCGACGACGTATCTACCGATTTCTACGCTTGGGTGTTCCCCAAATACGACCACGTAGCCGTCGGTACCGGCACGATGAAAGTCAATCAAGCCAGCATCAAAAAGCTGCAAGCAGGAGTCCGCGCCCGCGCTGCCAAAAAACTCCTCGGCGGTGAGATTATTAAAGTGGAAGCTCACCCCATCCCGGAACATCCGCGTCCCCGCCGAGTTGTCGGTCGAGTTGCTCTCGTAGGCGACGCCGCCGGCTACGTTACCAAGTCTTCGGGCGAAGGTATCTATTTTGCCGCCAAGTCTGGCCGGATGTGCGCCGAAACTATTGTTGAGATTTCCAATAAAGGCGCGCGCATTCCGACTGAAGAGGAAATTAAGGTTTACTTGAAGCGGTGGGATAAAGCCTACGGCATTACTTACAAAGTTCTTGACATTTTGCAGCGCGTGTTTTACCGTTCCGATGCTACTCGCGAAGCTTTTGTGGAAATGTGTGCCGATCGCGACGTGCAGAAACTCACATTCGATAGCTACTTGTATAAAACAGTAGTACCGGCAAATCCTTTCATCCAAATGAAGATTACTGCGAAAACTATTGGTAGTCTGTTGCGCGGCAATGCTTTAGCGCCTTAATTCGTCGCTGGATAACTCCCCTAGAATCCCGACTTCTTCGAGAAGTCGGAGTTCTCAAATTTTAAGCTCACATTGTATAAAAACGCGGCTTGGTGTTTAACCGATCGCGTTTTTTGTAGAGCTAAAAAGATCAAATTCGATCGCTCCTTTTTTTCTGTTCCTTTGTATCCTCTGTTGATTAATTAAGTATTTTACGGAGGAGAAGCGAGTACATTTAAAGATGTCGTAAAGCAAGGTATTTAAAGTAGAGACGCGATCGCCAATCTAGTAATTTTAAACAAGCCAGAGTACAAATAAGTTAAGGTACTCCCATGAATGTAACAAAGTTTAGTCTTTTTAAATTATCAACAGCTAGTGCTGCTTTAGTATTTGGTATTGCCCCTCAAGCGGGAGCTATATCTTTAAATCTATCTTCCGGCAGTTGGAATCAGCCTGTTGGCGGTAGCGGGATTGTTTACCAGACTGTCGGTAGCGAAAGCCAAATACGCTGGGGCAATCCAGCTTATGGTGACGGTACCAGCCTAAAAAGCGGACTGGGATTTACAGGAGTTGGCCCCTCAACCTTTGGACTCGGTGAAATATTCCAAGTCGGGCAATTGCGCCATTTTAACAATCCTATTTCAGGGGGCACAGCAGCTTCCGCAGTTAATTTAAGCCTCTCTTTAAACTTTGACAATCCGGCTGCGACTCAATCTTTTAATTTAAACTTGCAGATTGATGAAACTCCGAATGGGGGTACTTGTGCTTATTTCAGCATCACTCCTTGTGCCGACAAAATTTCTATTTCCGAAACTTCAATGTCGAATCAGTTTTCCGTCGCCGGAACTGATTACACTTTGCAGTTGTTAGGTTTCAGCCTCACTCCGGGCGGCACCCCTATCAATGAGTTTATCTCTCAGGAAGGGGGAACGAATCAAGCTTTGCTTTTTGCTAAAGTTACTGCTGCTGGATCGGAACAAGTTCCCGAGCCTGCAACCGTTGCTGGTACTGCTTTATGGCTCCTGGCTGCTCGATGGGCGGTGGGCAATAAAAGGAAAAAGGCGTAGAGCTAAATGAGCCCAAATTCCACCTTTTTTACTACCACAACCGCAGTTTTTCCCTTTTTACATTGTATAAAAACGCCAGCACTTTTCTAGCTGCTGGCGTTTTTTTAGATATAATACCAAATCCGGCTTATTTCTTAGTCTCAAGCGAGAGGGACTTGGTTTGACAAGCAGCGGTTTCAACCGCCGAGTTAAGCTGTCACGCATTTAAATTGCATATTCAGGGCGGGCGAGACGCCCACCCCACAAGACTTAGATTTTTTGTTGACATTCTATTTAAATGCCGCAACAGCTTACTACAAACAGGTTGTTAGTTCAAGTTCAATTGCACTAGGGTGTCGGGGGCGAGGAAGTGGGAAATGTGATAAGCTCGCTCTTCTGTTTTTAGCAGGATTTTTTCGTAGAGGTAGCGGGTAGCTCGATCGCCCAAACTTTCTGCTTGTCCTGCTTGACGCCGCAGCAAACCGAGGATAGCTTGCTCTGCAATTAAATCGTGTTCCAGCATTTGGCGGCAGGAATATACGCCGTCTGCTTCCGGCTCAAAACAGCACAGCTCGGCTAACTTGCTAAAGCTAGCTGCTGGTATGCCGCCCAACCCGTTTAAGCGTTCGCCCAATTCGTGGACGCTATCTTGAGCTTCTCCGTAGCTTTCTTCAAAGAATTTGTGTAAGGAGTAAAATTCTGCCCCTTCCACCACAAAATGATGTTTTTGATATTGCAGGTAGAGAGCCTGAAAACTGGCCAGCAGCGCGTTCATTCCTTCGCAAATCGGTGCTGTGACTGAATGTTCCAGTAGAACTGGGTTTTCGGCTATGTGGCCAAATGGTCTCAATGCACTCTGAGTCTGGGCCATGGGTGTTCTCCTCTCAATAGCCAGTTTTATTGCCAATATAGTCAGTCTAGCACCGTATATTTACCAGTCAAGCAGGGTCTGCCTCGATAGTGGAAGATTTTCTAGAGTAGGAAAATTTTTTTCTAAACCTATTGAGAATAATTAGCAGTTGGGTTATGCTTTAAAAAGATTCTCGTTCTGAACGCTTCCTGAAAGCGGAACGCACCTTCTGAAGGCAGAAGGTAGAAGGCAAAGGGCAGGATTTTTCAGTAAGGGCTTTTGATAATCCTTGATTTTCTTGGGAAATCTAGCTTTTAACTTCTGCAGGCGATCGGTCAGGATCAAAAATTAATGCAAATTATTACTGTTGTCAAAAAATGAATCCAGCAGAGCCAGAATTAGAAGTTTGTGACATTGTGCAAGTTAGTTGGCTAGATAGATGGCAAGTTTACAAACGCTTGCAAGAGCTAGAAATTCCCTGCTGGTGTGCGGTTGACCAACCTTTGCGGGCAAAAGTCAACACTGTCAAACAAGCGGCTCAGTTAAAGAGCGTGTTGAGGCAAGTCAGTGCCTCTCGAGGCGAACTGGTGCAGTGGCTGGAGTGCTGCTGGCAAATCGGGTAAAGGTACAAGGAAGTTCGGCAACGAGCAGCGTACAAGATGTAACGGATGTAACGGATTTAAAGGAGTCATAACAATGTATAAGTCTGGCAAGCAAGTTTCCGAATTCAGTTTAGAGGGAGAAATCCTCGGCCTGATTGTTGAAGATGGCTGCAAACTTAAATATTTGCGAATTAGCAACGATCGGGGAGTAGAATATCTCGTTAAACTTTGCAAGGAATTGCGGTCATTTCTGTTACCTGTTTTGACGCCCGGGTTGAAAGTTCAAGTTGTAGGTGAGAAAGAACTCAACTTGAAAAACGGTAAAATAAAACTTAAAGCTCGCAGCCTCAAGCTGGCTCGGGGCCAGAACGACCGATCGCCAGAACTGCTCGACTCCACCAATCTGCCTGTTGCGGTATTGGCATCCGACGATCGGGCGATCGCCAAAAGCGAATTCACCTCTGGCACAGCAGCTCAAACTGTAAAAGCTCCGGCAAAAACCCAAACCAAAATATTAGTATGTCAAAAATCAGACTGCCTGAAGCGGGGCGCTGGAGGAGTCTGTAAAGCTTTAGAAAATGCTTTGAATTCGCGCGGTTTAGAAGACAAAGTGACAGTTCAGGGAACCGGATGTCTCAAACAGTGCAAAGCGGGCCCAAATATAGTTGTGATGCCGGACAAAACTCGCTACAGCCGCATTGCACCTGCAGAAATTCCAGCAATCATTGACAAACATTTTGCAGTTGTTAAAGCTTAGGTGATCGCGCGGATGCCGAAACAGTAAGTTATACCATTTTAGATTAAAGAATTCCAGAATTGGGAATAACTGATTCTGTATGGATTTCGCTCGCCGCCCTACAGTTGCATCATTTTTTGAAACTGCTAAGCTGTGTTGCATCTAGATTGCCTATGGTATTAGAGAGGGAGAGGGGGTGAAGGGGAGAGGGGGAGAGGATTTGACGATTTTTGATCGGGACTCGAAATATACAATTTAAATGCACAACAGCTTATTAGACATTGGGAAAAATCATTTTGATAAAACTCGCGGCCAAAAACTCACATCCGCAGGGTTCTGGTGCGCGCATCTTACGCGTTAATTTGAGTTCGGGTTGTATAGCGCAACCGCTAAAACGGTTAGGACGTTCTTAATTGCTCAAACCCTTGATTTTATTGCTTCTTCCTTGTTCGCGCTTGACAAGCGAATTTCAAAGGTGGTACCCGCCACGTGATTTATCCGTGGAATCAATCCAAAATCGAAAATCGAAAATCCTCAAGCCCCCGCATTTATCCGTGGGGTCAATCTAAAATCTAAAATCTAAAATCTAAAATCGATTGACGACTTCGATCGCACTTCTTCCGAACGCTATAGCTCGATCGCGCCGCTCGATTTAGAGGCTATTGTCCCAAAAAACAGGAAAAATGACAAAAACTATCACTTAGGGGCTTCCTTCTGGAGAATCTATAAGGATAGACTGTATCACAGACCCTGTGACTATTGGGATAAAAAGCCATGTCAGAAGCTGATCTTCGAGCCCATCAGCACCAACCGCACCCTGCTGTTCCATCCGATACCGAACCATTGCAGTCAAATTTGGCTGCTGCTGGGGGTTTTGAGCCGATCGCCCCCCATCCGACAGACACTCCGGCAAGGGTTCCGCAACAGCCAGAAGAAGACTGGCAAACAGTAGATTTTCCCAACGCGATCAGCGTAGATGCAATTCCCACAAAACCTGAAA
The DNA here is from genome assembly GCF_036702495.1 of Microcoleus sp. C2D2. Taxonomy (NCBI): domain Bacteria; kingdom Bacillati; phylum Cyanobacteriota; class Cyanophyceae; order Oscillatoriales; family Microcoleaceae; genus Microcoleus; species Microcoleus sp. C2D2. Next base: position 15,180 of record NZ_JAUBTO010000162.1, read on the forward strand.
CAAAAAATTCGCAATCTCAGACACAGCCTACCGAGGCGGGTTCGCCCCCGATTTCAGACAATCTAAAAAATCTGCTTGGCAATGTCGAACAGGCTAAGGGCAAAGGATCGACCCCAGTCACCCTAATGCAAGCGCTGCACGAATGCAACCGCGACCTTTTGCAGCGCCTCGCCCAGCTAGAAACAGCTCTCGAAGAGTCCCAAAACACCTTGCAGAATCGCGAAACTTTGCTAGAACAACGGACTGCAGAACTCGAAAATACTCAAGAACAATTGACGCGGCTGTTTGGCAAAGTAGAAGTTTCCCATCAAACTCTCCAAAGTCAAGAAATTTTAGTCGAAAGTTTAAGAAGTCACTTGGCAACCAGCCAAGCCAGGCTAGCGGCTGTTGAGCGAGAATGTGCGTCTACTGTGCAGCGCTACAACGAACAGTTACACCAGCTAGTAGCCACAGAAAATGTTTGCAGGGAACTTCGATCGCGCTTGCACCGCCAGCAGCGCCACACCCTGCAATTCAAAGCTGCCTTGGAAAGAAGTCTGGAGATGCCGCACGTAAAGCCACCGACGATCGACCCGCCTGACAATGCAGATGATACCGCCACCGCGCAATTAGAATCTTTGCTCGCGGCGGTCAAAAGCTCTCAGGTTCCGGTGCCGCCAGCTTTCAACGCTTCCCCTGTCAAACCTTGGTCGGAACCTGCAGAGCATTCAGAGGCAGCGGCTGCTTCCGATGCGATCGACCCTGAACCCATAGCAAATCTGGAACTCAACAAATTAGCCCAAGTATCTGGCATTCAATTGCATCCGACCGAAACCAACCAGCCTCAGGAGCCGACAACTGACTCGGCCCTTGCGGTTGCGGAACCTGAACAGCAGGTGGCTGAGTCTGAACCCGAAGCTGCTGCTGTCAAATCAGGCAGCCCTGAATTGGCACCGGCTGTTCCAATTTTGAATTCAGTTGAAACTTTTGGCATTCAAGAAGTGCGATCGGGTGCGGCCAAACCTACAGCAGTCGCACAACCCGACTGGCTGACCTTGATTGCCAGTCCGCTGCGGCCTTCTAAAAAACGTCGATCGCTAGCTGAAATTGAATTGCCGAGTTTTCGATAGCGAACTGAAGTTGCTAGTTTTGACACTCCCGGGCGTAAACGCACTCTTGATTCTTTAATCTACCGCGTAGCTTACAGAGGCAGGATTTCTCAGCGCCGAAGTAGAGGCCTCGTCTCAAGAGAGCGTTGCTTGCACAAGCGTGCATTGCGTTCCGGTATGCCCTACCGTTTTATTTGGCCCAAGGAGTAGAAATGCAAATCGCGTGTTCCCTTTAACTTCAACCTCCCTATTCCCTTTTTGTCGGTGAAGGTTATGGTCTTGCGCTTGTCGGCCAGCTTCGGGCCAGTCGTTTTGTATTCAACCCAACGACAATCTTTCTGGAACTGTGGATATCCTTTTTTACCAGGATTTCCTTTTTTACAGTTGTCGTAGAATCGGGAGATTGAAGACCCGGCTCGTTCTGCGCTGGCAAGTCTAGCCATTGAGTTAAGGAATGAGAATTAAATAACTTCCACAAGGAAAGTGGGATGGGCGTCCCGCCCGTCCTTTTTGGACGGGCGGGAC
>NZ_JAUBTO010000163.1:0-16663 GCF_036702495.1 Microcoleus sp. C2D2
GTCCCGCCCGTCCAAAAAGGACGGGCGGGACGCCCATCCCACAAACTTGTGGAAGTTATTTAATTCTCATTCCTAAGAAATAAACTTGTATTTAAGCCCGATTTAGTATTATAGGTTTTATTTGGGGCAATTAACCGCACATCAGATGATTTTTAATTTGGCGCACGATTAACTCTAGCGGCTGCGAAGCATCTACGATAATTGCATCTTCGGGTTCTTCGAGAGTGTCTAACTGACTTAACAGCAAGTCTGCTTTCATGTAGTGATTTTCGCGACTTTTTAACCTTGTTGCCAATAGATGAAAAGAACCTTTGAGATAAACTATTTTCATCCGCTGCAGGTCTCGGCAGAGCATTTCGCGGTAAGATGCTTTTAAAGCAGAACAAGCCAACACAACATTTTTATTTTCCAAAAGCCACCTGTCTATTGCAGCTTGCAATTGTAATAGCCAAGGAAGGCGATCCGCATCTTCTAAAGGAATGCCCCGACTCATTTTCTCGATATTAGCGGATGGGTGAAAATCGTCGGCATCGCTGAAATCCCAATTGAGAGATTGCGCCAGCAACTTGCCAACTGTAGTTTTGCCTGAACCGGAGACTCCCATCACGATCGTAATCATGGCGCCTATTTAGCGAATACTTGCAATTCGATCGAGTTGTGCGATCGACAAACCGGGTTTCTGAAGTTGCCAGATGAATTCTACCACCCTAAAAAATTCAATAAACCCGGTTTATTTCTGATTTTAGCTCAAATTTCTTCCAGAGTCGGTTTAATGAAATTATAAGCCAAAACGCCGATAATTCCACCAATCACTGGGAATACAATAAACGCCCACAACTGTTGGATTGCCCATCCGCCTTGAAAAAGTGCCACACCGATACTTCTAGCTGGGTTAACTGAAGTATTGGTTACGGGAATTCCGACTAAGTGAATCAACACCAGCATCAAGCCGATCGGAATTCCGCCCAAACCGACGGGATATTTGGGATGGGTAGTACCCATGATTGTAAATAACAGAAAAGCAGTCAGTACAACTTCCGTCAAAGCTGCTGCCAAAAGTCCGTAACCAGTGGGAGAATGTTCTCCAAAACCGTTAGACGCAAATCCAGAAGCCGCCGCATCAAAACCCGGTTTTCCTGATGCTATCATATACAAAACAAGACCGCCTAAAATTCCCCCTAAAATCTGACCTCCTATATAATAAGGAAGCAAAACAGCATCGATCAGTTTGGCAACTACTAAACCGACGCTTACCGCGGGATTAATGTGGCATCCAGAGATAGGGCCGAGGGTATAAACCATAATTAAGAGGGACAGCCCAAAGGCGATCGACACTCCCAAAAAGCCGATTTTGTCTCCAGCTAAAACCGCACTGCCACATCCACCTAATACCAACACAAAAGTACCCAAAGCTTCAGCAACCCCAATCTTTATTTTTTTGTTCATACTGACAATTCTGTGAAGTTCCTGATAGGTTAATTTCGCACCCAGACCAATTCTCACTCTAAAAAGTAGAGAGCCAATTTATTTCATGCAGCGCAACACTTCTAATACAAAGCATTAGCAATGTGCAGCTCTAATTTTCAGAAATTGTATGGGCTTAACTGAGAATGTGGAATTGGGAATCGATAAATTAGCTCAAACATACTCTATTCGAGTAAAAATGTCAACATTTAGTTAATTATTTGTATAAATTGTGCAATCTTCTGTATTCAATTGAGAATAATTAACTTGGGTTCTTCCCTAACTCTGTGATGATAATTTTACTTCTTGTTGCTGATTATCCGATCGCACTTGCAGCTAAAACATCACTGCTAATCGGCTGATACATCGAACCTTGGAAGGGGCGAAAGTCTCGCCAATCGGCGGTCATCTTGCACAGCAAGCGGAACTGTAGCGGCGTTGGGGGTTGATTGAGGCGATCGACTTCTACGCGAACCAATTTTGGATGCTGCGAGATAATTTGAAAAATATCCTCCAAAACATAGCGCGGACAATAGCCTACAATGCAGTCATTTTCAGTACAAAGCAGCAAGCCACGAGGATAAAATTTGTGGGCTAAATACAAAAGTTCGCCCACTTCAAGCCCATTAATCCGTTCAATTGCCCACTTGGGAAGGTGTCGCAGTCCATGTGCAAAAAAATGGATGCGGTAACGTCCCTTTTCATCCGGTTCGGGACAGGGAAATACCTCAAATTTATCAGTTACCCGTTTACCTCCGCTGCGGGCCAATAAAGCAATTGGGTCATCTTCGTGTTTAGGGATATTCAACCACTCTACAAATTCAGGGTAATCAGGGCGCGATCGCGGCATCACGCGATTGGAAAACAAGGGAAAGAGTTTCTCTGAAGTGTAAACCTTATTGAAATCAGGGAAAGATAGCAAGGGTCCAAACCCGCACTTAAGTTTAGCTTCTAGAACACCATTTGTATAATTGAACTGGTATTCTTTACCGTTAAATGTCAATCGACCAATCGGAAACCAAGAACCGCGGCCTGAATCTTCCCAAGCCAAAAATAGTGTTTTCAAAGCAAATCTCCAGTTAATTCAAGTAGCCTTTCTCTGTTATATTTAAGTAGTTGTTGAGAAAAGTCAATGGTAATTTGTGAAATGCGAACGCGCGGTATCCGGTTAAAAATGGCTAGCGTATCATTAGCTGAAATCTTCGCAAGGCAATTGAGCCAAATTTCGGCTGCTTGGGGATAGTATAGCGCTGCTTCGCGGAATGCCTCAAAAGTCTTGAGAGGCTTTGGTCTATTATCGCTAGCATATAACTGAGAAGAGCATCTTTTCGCATAAGCTTGGACAGAATAGCCAGTATCTTTTGTAATCAATCTCTTTTGCCGTTCTTCATCAGATATCCGCACTCCCAAACTAGAGGCATGGTCGTAAGTTGGTGCTAGATATCTGGCGATATTTAAAGTAGGAGCGCTTTCGGGTTTATCTAATACAGCCCAATTCTCTGAGTGACGGTCTGTATTGCCAATCCAGGCATCTAATAGCAAATATCCGACAAAAGTTTCTACTGCTGTTTCTATCCCGACTGGCGGAACCCAATCAAGGGGCAAATTAACAGAATTGTCTGCGATCGCCTCCAACACAATATTAACTCTGTGCGGTGCGCTCGCAGACAAAACTTCATTCCCAGGAATGAAACTGCCACCATCGGGCAAAAATGATAGTGAGACAGTTCCGCGTTGACTTTTCCAAGTTGCCAGTTCATATTGAGCATGGGGCAGTCCGAGGAGTTTGCACAACTCGGCTGCAATTTTTTCCGCCCAATCTTCACCTGTATTTGGTCGAGACTTTTTGTACAAGCAAGGCCCTAAATTTGGATCGTCAAACCAGAACTTGTACTTAGTTCCCATAGTCTCGGTTTCAGATAGCTCAGAGGCTGCTTCTGGAACTACAATAATAGGGAACTCTTCAGCCATTGTGTCAACCTTACAGAATACTAAAAGCAACTATCTAACACAGGAATTCGCGCGGATCGGTGACATACCCAGTCAGCGCAGACGCCGCCGCCGTGTAAGGCGAAGCTAGATAAACTTGCGCTTCTTTATTCCCCATGCGGCCGGGGAAATTGCGGTTAGTTGTAGACACGCAAATTTCGGGTTCGTTCATCCGCCCGAAAGTATCTTTCGGGCCACCCAAACAAGCGGCGCAAGAAGGCGCTGCGGGTTCGATGCAGCCTGCCGCTAAGAAAATTTCCGAAAGCGTTTGACCCTCGTATTTTGTGACAAACAAATCTTCGTAAACTTTCTGAGTTGCTGGTACTAAATAAGTCGGAACTTTGACTTGGTATCCTTTCAGAATGCGGGCGGCATTCAGAAAGTCGGAGGTTTTGCCGCCGGTGCAGGAACCGATGTAAACTCGATCGATTTTGACATCGCGGCAGTTGCGCGCTAAGTCGCGGTTGTCCGGGGAGTGCGGTTTGGCGACCACTGGTTCTAATTTGGTGACATCGTAGGTGCGATCGCTGTAAAATTTAGCATCCCCATCGCTGTAAAATGAATCGAAGGGTTTGTCAGTCCGAGAAGTAACGTAATCAAACGTAGTTTTGTCGGGCGCAACCGTGCCGTTTTTGCCACCAGCTTCAATCACCATATTGCACAGCGTCATCCGTTCTTCCATCGTCAAACGCTCAACTGTATCGCCGGCAAATTCCATAGTCCGGTAGTTAGCACCCGCAACGCTAATATCACCAATAATCTGCAAAATCAGGTCTTTTGCTAACAAATAATCCGGCAGTTCGCCGTTGAGCACAAAGCGCATGGTTGCGGGAACTTTGATTAACAGTTTGCCGGTTCCCATGATAAAAGCCGCGTCTGTATTGCCGATACCGGTGGCAAATTGTCCGAAAGCGCCGGCATTGCAGGTGTGGGAATCTGTGCCGAACAGCACCTCGCCGGGCCGGGTGTGGCCTTCTTGTGCTAGGGCAATGTGGCAAACTCCTTTGTAGTCGGGATTTGCTTTGAAGTCCGATCGATCCGTGATGTCGTAAAAGTATTTTATCCCTTGTTCTTTGGCAAAATCGCGGAGAATATCCACGTTACGGTTAGCGCGTTCGTCGTTAGTGAAAATGTAGTGGTCGGGAATTAGGACGATTTTGTCTGGGTTCCAGACTTTAGCATTCTCACCGAATTCGCGTTTGAAAACGCCTATGGTGCCGGGTCCGCAGACATCGTGGGTCATCAGCACGTCTGTTTCTACCCAAATATTTTCTCCGGGCTCAACTTTAGTGCGGCCTGATGCTTTGGCTAAGATTTTTTCGGTCAGGGTCATTCCCATAGTTCGATCGCTCTTTTTTATTAAATGCTACATAGTGTATTGTAAGCGAAACATCGCCTGATGTTGACAGGTAATTTATCAACTAAACATTTGCTTCAATCTTAAATCTCAAATCTCAAATCGATTGACTGTCACTTTCTTTTTCGCCTAGCGCTAATCTCTACAATAGCCTCTACTGCCCTTAACACAAAAATAAAAATTCTGCCAGTCCCTCGATTAAGTGACTGGTAACTAGCAGCTAGTGAGTGTTATTCGTTAGTAATTACTTAAGAAAAGCAACTTAAATAAGGGACTGTCCAAAAGTCTCAGAGTGCATTTCTACAGTTGTATACCTCAAGAACAGTGAAATGAGCGAGAGTCCCGCACCGTAAGGCTCTCTGGTTTCGCCATTCTCACCAGTATGGCAATGGAGATACTTCCCATGAATTCACAGACACAAAACCGTCCGGGCGCAGTTATTTTAACATCAGAAGGTATTGATAAATTCCCACCAGCAAAAACTGAGACCAAAAGTTACGAAAATTGCTACGAATATTATACTCTCGAAGCTTTAGGCGATCGCACTGGCAACGAGCCAGATACTTTAATTAAGGTAATAGTCAAGCAAATCTTAGATCGGGTAGGGGCGATAGTTGTGGAGATTACAGGGGAGGTGCAATTCATAACTCAACGGGCAGAAGAACTTTTGAGCCAGTATTTTTTACCCCGCATCCCATATTCATTCCCAGAATCCTTACAACATTGGTTCAAGGATCAGATGGCGCGACTCACATTCAACAGCGCCGATCCATCTCCCTGTTTACCCTTGCACATTCAACAAGCAGGAAGACAGTTGATCGTCCGTCTGATTCCAGATCCCATCAACCAGCAATATCTCTTGCTGTTGGACGAAAAAGAACTGCAATCATTCTCTATATCCGCCCTGGAATCGCTAGGACTCACCAAACGCGAGGCGGAGGTTTTATTCTGGATTGCCAAAGATAAAAGCAATGCAGGAATCGCTAAAGTGCTCGGTTGCAGTGAAGGAACAGTGCGAAAACATCTGGAGCATCTTTACGGGAAACTCAATGTACAAACCCGGACGGCTGCTGTGATGGTTGCTCTGGAAAAGTTGGGGTTGGTCAACGGGTAATTTGTTGCAATCTCTTCATAATCCTATACGCGGATCGTCGTATTGTTGCCCGAGTTTATTTTGAGGATGATTAGATCAAAAGCTGTTATCCAGTTGGGAAAAGCAGCTTGAAAATACTCCACGCCAACGTTAAAACTGTCATTGATTTATAAAAACACTCAAGAAGAGGTATTTTATGTCTGAACAACCTAGTTTTCCCATCCCAGAAACCGCCCCAGCCGACGGAACAACAGGGCGTTACATTATTACTTTCCGCGAAGATGCGGTGACAGAAGGGTTAGCCGTCCTAAGTGACCAAGCTGGCATGAGGGGACTGGCAAACGCTGCCGATTTCCCCGAGTCTGCTCTAGACTTTAGTCAACTCGAAGCAGGAGGGGGAGCGGTGTTCCCAACTCTCGGTGTGGCCGTCGTCTCCTTAGACGAAGGGGGTTTCAGCAGCATCACGACATCAGCGGGAGAGAATACTGCCATCTTGGCGATCGAACCAGAGCGCATTTTCTACGCCATTGAGGAGGGATTGTCCCTAGATTATTTGCGGGGCTATCGCGATGCGGTGGATAACCTGTACCAGAAAGCCACTACTGAGGATATAGAAACAATCCAGAAAGAATGTTTTGCTGATGATACTCAGTTTACTTGGGGTCTGAAAGCAACGAAGGTGGACAAGTCTCTGTTGACTGGTAGCGGAATCAAAGTTGCTGTGCTGGATACGGGGATGGATCTATTGCATCCCGACTTCGCCGGCCGATCGATCGTGTCGCAGTCCTTCGTGCCTGGGGAGGCTGTACAAGATGGCAACAGTCATGGCACGCACTGCATTGGGACAGCGTGCGGGTTCAAGGATCTCAACGGCCGCAGGTATGGGGTCGCTCACCAATCAACCATTTATGTCGGTAAAGTGTTGAGCAATGCCGGTAGTGGCGATAGTGGCTGGATTCTCGCCGGGATGGAATGGGCGATCGCCAATGGGTGTCAAGTGATCTCGATGTCCTTAGGAAACACAACTCCAACACCGTCTACTGCCTACGAAAAAGTCGGTCTTCGGGCACTGCAAAATCGGTGTCTGATCGTGGCTGCAGCAGGCAATAACGGACGAAGCGGAGGAACCGTCGGACAACCAGCCAATAGCCCGTCGATTATGGCTGTTGGAGCGATCGATAAGTGCCTCGCAGCGGCTGACTTCTCGGCTAAAGCTGGCAAATCTCCAGGGGCTAAAGTCGATATCGCCGCTCCTGGAGTGGATATATACTCATCAGTGCCTATGGATCAAGGGCGTTATGCTGCTTACAATGGCACTAGCATGGCTACACCGCACGTGGCTGGGCTCGCTGCTTTGTATGCCCAATCGACTGGTAAACGAGGTTCTCAACTTTGGCAATTGCTAACTTCTCGTGCTAAGCCGCTACCGTTGCCAAGTGCTAGTGTCGGAAGTGGCTTAGTACAAGCTCCGTAATCACTCCGGGCGATCGAACTTACGCACAGAACCCCCGCGCATCCCCCTTAAAAAGGGGGACTTTCTAGTTCCCCCCTTTTTAAGAGGAGTAGGGGATAAGAGAGTGCTATCGGATTTTAGGTTTAATTAAGTTGACAATAGCTCAAGGGATTTGGTGCAAAGGAGGCTGAAGATGTCTGAGGAAGAAATAGAGCAGATCGTAGTGACTGTTGACGACCAAAACTTACCGATTATTCAATCTGTTGTTACGGGCTTAGAATCGGCGGGAATGAAAGTCGATCGGGTGCTACCTGTTACTGGCATTATTACTGGATCAGTTTCTCAGTCAAAGCTAGAAGGACTAAGGAAGGTACCGGGTGTCGCTGATGTCGAGGTCGATGGAGAAATGCAGGCAATTTAAACTATAGCCTTTCGAGCTCTCATATGAGGTACTATCTGGCCCACGGGCATAGGCCTCCGTGGGCATAGGGCATACCTCACTTTTTTGAGAACCGCTATAATCAATCATTTGGGGTTAAGTAAATTTAGTTTTGCTAACCCCAAATAGCGCAAACCTTCTGGCGTCACGTCAAACCGGCAAGGCAAAACTTCGACACCTTCACCCATTGCCTGTCTGAACAATTCTCCGTAAAGGCGATCGGCACTATCCCCAGGAGCAAAATCAGTACAATCCCCGCGATTGATAAAATACAGCATTACAGCCCTCGCACCCAGCCGCATCACTTCCATCAATTCTCTCAAATGTTTCTGTCCCCTCTCCGTCACTGTATCGGGAAATAGAGCCAACTGCTCTTTTACCCAAGTTGTATTTTTCACTTCCAAAAAAATCGGTTTTTCCTCACCCGTCAGCCAAAAATCAACTCTACTTTTTTGATCGGTGCCGTAAACAACCTCGGGTTGAATTAAACTGTAATTGCCCAACTCAGGAAACAATCGTAATTCCAAAGCTAATTTAATAACTCGATTTGGCAGCGCAGTATTAACTCCCACCCAAGTGGGTTCTGTGTCGCACAGCTTAATTAATTCCCAAGTATAAGCTAACTTGCGTTTTGGATTGTCGCTGCCAGATACTAGCACGGGATTGCCGGGAATGCAAACACCAGTCATCGGGCCAGTATTTGGACAGTGCGCGGTGATGATTTCTCCCGTAGTTAGTTCGATATCCGCGAAAAATCGCTTGTACCGCTTGATTAAAATGCCTGGTAAGAGAGGTGGATATTTGTAAATAAAGTCAGTCATTCGATTTTATATTTTACCTTTTAGCAGTTTGGGAGTTGCGGTTTTCGCGCTCAATCGCCACGAAAAACTTGTTTAAATTTGATTTAATCAACACATTAATTTCATCATTTAAAGACTGCTTGGCTCGAACTTTCATCAACTGTTTTATCGGCGCTTTAAAAGCTTCTACTAATTCGCGACTGGCTTGAGTTTGCTGCCAAGAATCCCAGGAATTTAAGCGATCGCACCAAGCCTGCAACTTGGGATACCCGTCCAAAGCTAGGCCCAAACTCCGCAGCCCCGGCACCGAAACTCCCGCAACAACATCGGCTAAGCTAATTCCATCGCGGCTGCAAAAAAAAATTAATCGCCCAACAAACCCTCAAAAAACCTTAGCACGGTATCTACTTGTTGCTGTGCTTTCTCCAACTGCTGCCCGTCGGCTGCACCGCCGAAAGTCTGGCCTACCAAAGGACTCATATTTTAGATTTTAGATTTTAGATTTTAGATTTTAGATTGACGTATTATAGCACGAAACGACCGTGGGTAGTAAGGATGAATAGTCCCGATCGATTATTGCTGATGAGAGAGGACTTCGGATTTTAGATTTTAGATTTTAGATTTTAGATTTTAGATTGACGTATCATAGCACGAAACGACCGTTGGTAGTAAGGATGAATAGTCCCGATCGATTATTGCTGATGAGAGATGACTGAAGTCCTCACTAAAAACTTAATTCTAACCATTATTCATTCATTCTTTGTTTCATATCCTTCGCAGCTAAAGCATAACCTCCATCAGCGCCATCTACAAAATGCACTTGTCGGCCGCCGCGTTCAAACACCAAACAAGTCATCAACGCCCTATCAGACACGTGCAAACCGTAAACCAGCTTGCCTTCTCGGTAATTCCTTTCCAAGTACCGCGTCAATTTTTTTCGCCGCCACTCATTGCCAGAAATTACCATTCTCAACATATCATCAAATTTGCGGTAATCCGTAGCTGCGATCGCCATATCTTTATAAACTCCCCAATCTAACTCTTCTGTCTTAACCTTCAAATTCATTAGCAGCGAACCAAGCGCCGTCTCTAACTGTATTTTTGATAAATATAGCTGGCGGTCTAACCAACTAGCACTGCTCGCCCTAACTAGAGTTTCTTTAATCAGTTTGGTGCTGTTCAATGTCAATTTAAGATTTTTACGGTCGATCGGATTTAAACTATTTTCCTTGCCGTAAATGTATTGAATTTTTTTTAAAATGTTTCTATAAAATTGATGACTGTGCTGACCAAAATCCGCTCGCACCATTACCAGCAGCGTTACTATTTCCCCGTACTTGCTAGGAATATCCTGCCATCGGCACTCCAATCCCGAAAAATCGGCTTTTGGAGAAACGCCATTATTTTTAATGCTGTAAATCTTACCAGCTATCGGGTCTTTAATAAGTTCAGTAGCACGGGTTAAGCCGCCGCCGACAAAAACAGCTTGGCTGTAATTTTCCGAAACTTTAAACTTAGCTATTTTTACCGGATAATTAGCTGCTACCACAACTTTAACCGGCACGACCCCAACTCGCAAATCCATGTCAAAGTGAGTCTTAGCCAGTTGTTGAGTGGCCAGCAAAGCTTTCTGGGCAGCGGGTAAAAGCGATGGCCCCATTAAAAGAGAAGCGCCGTCGCCACCAAACACAAACGGAATCTCAGTTTTGCCTGCTACATTCAAAACAGCAACGATCGAACAAGCCCCCAATAAGTTAACTTCTTTGTATTTTCCAGCTTCAATCGCTTGTGTAGAACCGCGAATATCTGTGACAACAATGTACCAATCCTCAGGTACGTCAAAAAAATTACCGAGATCGGTAATCTGGATAAAATTGTCCAGTAAAGGTAATTGGGAATAGAAATTTTCTGAATTCATGTTATGATTTTCCAGATTTACTATTAAACTTAGTGAAGCCTTTTAGCACTAGCGTTTGTAACTATTTGTGTCTCAACAGCAGAAGCCCTCTCGTTCCCTAGCGGGGATTGCCGGCATTGTCGCAGTCGCCACTATAATTAGCAAAGTCTTTGGATTGGTGCGCCAAATTGCGATCGCCGCAGCCTTTGGAGTCGGCGTCGCCGTCGATGCCTACAACTACGCCTACGTCATCCCTGGTTTCTTATTTATTTTGCTCGGAGGGATTAACGGACCATTTCACAGCGCCATAGTCAGCGTTTTAGCCCGCCGCGACAAAAAAGAAGCCGCACCCTTAGTCGAGACTATCACCACCTTAGTCGGCGGCTTGCTGCTGTTGGTAACAGTAGCTTTAATTATTTTTGCCGATCCCCTGATCGATGTGGTAGCACCGGGATTAAATAGAACAGCAGAAGGTTTACAAATCAAAGCAATTGCCGTCGAACAATTTCGGATTATGGCACCGATGGCATTACTTTCAGGCTTAATCGGCATTGGTTTCGGCACTCTCAACGCCGCCGATATGTACTGGTTGCCTTCGATTAGCCCTTTATTTTCCAGCGTTGCACTTGTCGGCGGTTTGGGGATTCTCGCACTGCAACTCGGAGACAAAATTATTCAGCCAGAATACGCACTAATGGGCGGCCTAGTGTTAGCTTGGGGAACTTTAGCGGGGGCAGTTTTGCAGTGGTTGGTGCAACTCGTGGCCCAGTGGCGCGCCGGCTTGGGAACATTGCGCTTGCGGTTTAATTTTAAACGCCCCGGAGTGCAAGAAGTAATTAAGGTAATGGTTCCTGCTACCTTATCCTCAGGAATGCTGCAAATTAATGTCTATACTGACCTATTTTTCGCATCATACATCCCTCAAGCTGCCTCTGCGTTGGGTTACAGCGGCTTGTTAGTTATGACACCTTTAGGCATCATTTCTAATGTAATTTTAGTGCCATTTCTACCCATATTTTCTCGCCTCACCGATCCGAGAGATTGGCGGGAATTAAAAGATCGAATTCGTCAATCTTTAATTTTGACAGGCCTTACGATGCTGCCGCTGAGCGCTTTAATGGTAACGCTGGCTGGCCCTATCGTCCGCGTTGTTTACGAACGCTATGCTTTCGATCGATCGGCCTCGCAGTTTGTTACGCCGATATTGATGGCTTACAGTATTGGAATGTTTGTGTATTTGGGACGCGACGTTTTGGTACGGGTATTTTACGCTTTGGGAGACGGGGAAACCCCTTTTCGCATCAGTATTATCAATATCTTTTTAAACGCTCTTTTGGATTACTTGTTAGTAGGAGCTTTTGGCGCCCCCGGATTAGTTTTGGCGACGGTGGGAGTAAATCTTCTTTCGATGATTATGCTTTTGTACAGTTTAGATAAAAAGCTGGGTGGCCTGCCTTGGGGGGAGTGGAGTTTGCCTTTTCTGGGGTTAACTTCTGGCAGTTTTCTAACTGCTTTCGTCACGTTGGCTACTCTGCAAGGCTGTCAAAGAGTTTTGGGTACTGAAGGTTTGGTAATTCAATTAGTGCAGTTGAGTGTAGCAAGTTTTGTAGGGTTAGGAGTTTTTGCCCTATTTGTCAGTCAGATGAAGTTGCCGGAAGTTGATATGTTTGTCGATCGCATTCGGGGTCGTTTTCGCAAATAAATATCGGAAATTTGCGGCAAATTCAAAGAATCAACAAAAGTACGCGCGTGCGAAGCTATCCCGTAGCGAATCGCCCGTTGAGTAAAAACCGACAAAAAAAGGCTCTCGCCCTTAAATCCAAATCAACATTTATCTGCGTCCATCCGCGTACATCTGCCACCATCTGCGGTTAAAATTCCAAAGTAATCAGTTGAGCAATTTCGTCAGTTTGAAAACCCAAAGCCATCGGTTTTTGTACTTCAGGAATCACCTGGACATCATAGAGCTCCGTGACAATCCCTTCAAAGCGCAACCAGTGAACGATCGCCCCATTCGTCAAATCGATCGCCATCATACCGCAGCGAGCCTCAGCATCCTTAGCGAGCAACAACTCATCCAATTCTAAACCGCTAAAAGAGTTGTCACCTCCCCGAGGTTTCGAGAGTCCCACAATTGCCCAATTTTGCCAAAAAGCTAGTCCTCGCACGTATCCCGGACAAAACGTAATTGCCTCAAATTTCCCTGTGTCTAAATCCACATAACCCAATTCTCCCCGCCCCGAATTTAACACCCACAACTTGTCTTGATACCAGCGAGGCGAGTGCGGCATCGACAATCCTGTGACGATAATATCATTAGATTGAATATCAATAACTATACCGCCGTTTTGTCGGCGATCGCGCCAGCCATCTACCACATCCGACTGACTCGACGCCGTGACATATTTCGCCTCCCCAGCTACCATTGCCAAACCGTTGAGGTGACAGCGGTCTTCATTGATATATTGTGAGATAAAACCGGGTTTCCAGAGAGGTTTGCAACTGTGGCGATCGCTCACTGTAGCGATACAATTAAACAAAGTGCTAATAAAAATGATTTGATTATTTTTATCGACTGCGATATCGTGAATGTCGATATCTCCTGTAGTATAACCGATTCTTGGTATATATAATTTATCGTATCCTTGGTATAATTTCCCTAATTCTAAGACATTATCTAATTGCCAGAGTTGATATTTTGAACTTAAATAAAGGCGTTCCGGCGTGCAGAAAAGCCCCATTGCGCGATCGAATATTCGCCAAAAAGCCGATATTCTGTTGGTTTCTGGTACAGCACCGATTAACATTAACCTGCTGGTTTGATAGGTAGTGCAAGCGAGGCTGATTTGTTGTTGGGTTAACCAAGATGGAAAATCGCGATCGCCCAAAATCTCGTATTCGGAGACTGTATTGAAATTTGTGCGATCGTTATTCATAGCATCTGAAAAATCTTTATATTATATATCCAAAATGTAGGGGCGGGTTTGACAGACAATAATTGCCTAAAACGCCCAATCTCGTAAACCCGCCCCCACCCCACGTCAAATCGCCATCTACCTCTTTCAAGATACAAAAGGCGGATTTTACCGATCGTAATTGCCTAATATCAATAATATAATAAACCCGCCCCCACCTCAACTTTGTCGAGTTTGTGTAATATACCCAGAGGAATATAAATCTTTGTAAACTCGCTAGTTCAAGCACACACACGGAGATCGAACATCTGCTAGGTTGTCTGTTGTTAAAAGTCTACGGTGTCATCGGCCCTAAGGTATAAGTACAGTCTCTTAACTCAAAGGGGGCGATCGGCGCCAACCAACTCAAGAAATTCTTCCAGGGGAGCCAAAAGCAGATGAAAACTCTAGTTCAAAAAATTAATTACAAAAAAGAATTTTGCCTAATTAATTGCATCAGCAACCAGCTAAGGGAAATAGTCATCCTTGACCCCACAATACCCGATAGCCACCACATAGCCTCTGGCATCAAACCGGGCACAGCAACCTACATCCTCGAAAGCCAGCCGGATGCCGTAGAGCAAATCGCCACAATCCTAGCTCAGCATACAGACATCGAAGCCCTACACATCATCTCGCACGGCAGTTCCGGCAACCTTTACTTAGGCACAACAGAACTAAACAGCAGCAACATCGAAAACTACACCCAACAGTTGCAACAGTGGCGACACAGTTTCACATCTAATGCCAGCATCATCTTATATGGATGTAACTCCGCAGCCGGGGACAGAGGCCACCGATTCCTCACTCAACTCCACCAACTCACCGGCGCCCACA
Organism: Microcoleus sp. C2D2; assembly: GCF_036702495.1. Lineage (NCBI taxonomy): Bacteria > Bacillati > Cyanobacteriota > Cyanophyceae > Oscillatoriales > Microcoleaceae > Microcoleus > Microcoleus sp. C2D2. The sequence goes on from NZ_JAUBTO010000163.1 coordinate 14,284, forward strand.
TCGCCGCCAACCCCTACGCCACAGGCAACAGCAAAAAGGGCGGCAACTGGAACATCCCCCAACTCATCCCCCCATCTTCCCAAGCACCCCAACTGGCCCTCACAGAAACCGCCCTCAAAACCTACAGCGGCATCCTGGGCTTCGCCCCCAAAGTTGACTTCCTTACTGGCGATGGCCCCAGATACGTCAGCATCGACGACTTCAACGGCGACACGAAACCTGACTTAGCTGTGGCGAACGGCTACAGCGACAGCGTCTCCATCCTGCTCAACACCACCGCCACAGGTGCCACCACCCCCACTTTCCCCACCCGAGTTGACTTCGAAACTGGCGATAACCCCAGATCCATCAGCATCCGCGACATCAACGGCGACGGCTTCCCAGATTTAGCTGTGGCGAATATGTACAGCGACAACGTCTCCATCCTGCTCAACACCACCGCCACAGGAGCCACCACCCCCAGCTTCGCCACCCGAGTTGACTTGGAAACTGGCACTTTCCCCTACTCTGTCAGCATCGGCGACATCAACGGCGACGACCTCCCTGACATAGCTGTGGCGAACAACTTCAGCGACAACGTCTCCATCCTGCTCAACACCACCACCACCGGCGCCACCACCCCCACTTTCGCCACCGGAGGGGACTTCCCTACTGACACTCGCCCCGAATTTGTCAGCATTGGCGACTTCAACGGCGACGACCTCCCTGACTTAGCAACGGCGAACTCTAACCCCAGCACCGCCTCCATCCTGCTCAACACCACCGCCACAGGATCCACCACCCCCACTTTCGCCACCCGAGTTGACTTCCCTACTAGCTTTGGCCCCGAATCCCTCAGCATCGGCGACTTCAACGGCGACGGCCTCCCTGACATAGCAACGGCGAACAACTTCAGCAGCGACGGCGTCTCCATCCTGCTCAACACCACCACCACCAACACCACCACCCCCACTTTCGCCCCCCAACTTGACTTCCCTACTGGCACTGGGTTCACCTCCGTCAGCATCGGCGACTTCAACGGCGACGGCCTCCCTGACTTAGCTTTGACGGAGAAATTGAGCCAAAACGGCTTTATCCTGCTCAACACCACCACCACCAACACCACCACCCCCACTTTCGCCCCCCAAGTCTTCTTCCTGACTGGCAATGACCCCCGCTCCGTCAGCAGCGGCGACTTCAACGGCGACGGCAAACCAGACTTAGCAACGGCGAACAGAATTAGCGACAACGTTTCCATCCTGCTCAACACTACCCCCAAAGTCACTGCTGTCACCGCTACCACCGCTGACGGCAGCTACGGTGTAGGTTCTACGACGATCGATATCACCGTCACCTTCGATGCCGCTGTCAACGTCACCGGCACACCCCGACTGCAACTAGAAACAGGCACAACTGACTCTTTTGCCAATTACGCCTCTGGTAGTGGCACTACAGCCCTCACCTTCAACTATGTAGTGCAACCAGGAGACACCTCCGGTGACTTAGAATACCTCGCTACCAACGCCCTCACCCTCAACGGCGGCACAATTAAAGAAACTGTTGGTGCAGCCTTTGATGCGTTCTTAACCCTCCCCACCTTAGCCACAGCCAACTCCCTCGGCGGTAGCAAAGCCATAATTATCGATACTCTTGCACCCACCATCAGCAGCGTCACCTCTACCACCGCCAACGGCAGTTACAACACAACTGGCAACATCAACGTTACCGTCAACTTCAGCGAAGCAGTTACCTTAGCTGGCGGTAACATGACAGTCGCCTTAGGCACAGGTGGCACTGTCACTATTGCACCTTTCACCGGCACATCCGCTGTCGGCACTTATACTCCAGCAGCAGGACAAAATAGCCCCGACCTTAACTCAACAGGCATAACTTTAGCAGTCGGTGCAACATTAAAAGATGGTGCGGGAAATAATGCAACCTTGACTATTCCTGCGGGGCAGTCTTTAGCGGATAGCAAAGCCATAGTTGTAGACACCGTTGTCCCCACAGTTGCCTTAACCTCTGCATCACCAACAACTACAAACGCACCATTTTTAGTCACAGCAACATTCAGCGAAAGCGTCACAGGATTTATTGCCAGCGACGTTAATCTTACTAACAGTACCCTTAGCGGTTTCACGGGTAGCGGCACAACTTATAATTTTACCGTTACACCTAATGCTGATGGCGCTGTAACCGTTGATGTGCCAGCAGCTACAGCAACTGATATTGCAGGTAATAATAATACCGCCGCCACTCAACTGACTCGTACTGCTGATATTACAGCCCCCACAGTTGCCTTAACCTCTGCATCACCAACAACCACAAACGCACCATTTTTAGTCACAGCAACATTCAGCGAAAGCGTCACAGGATTTATTGCCAGCGACGTTAATCTTAC